>JAJXVI010000003.1 GCA_021782195.1 bacterium
CACGTCAACGCCGGCCTTGAGTTCCCGTAGGCGCTCCTTGTGCTCGACGCCGAAGCGCTGTTCCTCGTCCACCACGACGAGGCCCAGGTTCTTGAAGTGAACATCCTTCTGCAACAGGCGATGGGTACCGATGATGATGTCAACCTCACCCTCGGCCGTGGCCCGCAACACCTCGCGCTGAGCGAGCGCGGAACGAAAGCGCGACAGCACTTCGACGCGCACCGGAAAGGGTTCGAGCCGTTCCCGAAAAGTCTGGAAGTGCTGCTGCGCAAGAATTGTGGTTGGAACCAGCACGGCGACCTGACGACCGTCAAGCACGGCCTTGAACGCCGCGCGAACAGCGACCTCCGTCTTGCCGTACCCGACGTCGCCGCATATCAGCCGGTCCATCGGCGCAGGCCCCTCCATGTCGGCCTTGACCGCGTCAATCGCGCGCTCCTGGTCCGGCGTCTCGTCGTAGGCAAACGCGGCCTCGAGATCCTCCATCCAGGGGCCGTCAGGTGCATAGCTCCAGCCACCGTGCGCCTTGCGGTCCGCGTACAGGGCCAGGAGGCGAAGGGCCATGTCCTTCACCTCCTGGGTGACGGCGCGACGCGTCTTCTGCCACTCGGCACGGCCCAGACGCGAGAGCGCCGGCGGACGGCCTTCCCCGCCCACATACTTGGTGATGGCCTGCATCTGCTCGACCGGCACGAACACGTTGTCCCCGGCCGCATAGCGAAGCTTGAGGTAATCGCGACTCGATCCGATGATGTCGAGCGTCACGACCCCCTCGAACCGCCCGACCCCGTGCGAGACGTGTACCACGGAGTCGCCCACGACCAGATCCTCAACCGCCAGCGTCGAACCACGCTCTGCCGGCTTCTGGAACCGTACGCGACGCGCCAGTCCCAGGATCTCGCGATCGGTCAGGAGACATAAGCCCCCGAAACCGCGGCCGGGGAGCACGCGAAAACCTTCCAGCAACTGTCCGTGCACGATCGCGATGCGGCCGGGCGCGGGCTCCGTGGCAAGATGCACGGTGGCTGCTCCGCTCAGCGTGGTCACGGAAGCGTGCTCGTCGGCCCTTCCGAGGATATGCCGCAAACGCACGTCGTGATGCGTGACCACCACCACCGTCTCCCCGGCCACCGCGCGTTCGAGCGCGTACTGGGCGAAATCTTCCACGCGCGACGCAAACCCCGGCACCCCCTCCGACGCGACGTGCAGGTCGAGGTCCTCCTCAGTCGTTCCCCACGATGACAGTTCGATACGGGGATGATCACCCAGCAGGTCAAGCGCATCCTTCCAGACGCCCGCTACCTGCGCTCCTTCAGAGTGCCACGACGCGCCCAGTCGGCGCCCCTGCAGCGCAGTCTGGGCCGTTCCCGCCAGGTCAGCGCTCATCTCGTCGAGTCGCAACTGGAGTCGCGAGGGCTCGTCAAGCACCACCGGTGCGCCCTCGGAGAGATATCCGGTGAGAAACGCGTTTCGTGACTCCTCGCGCATCGGCAGAACCGTGATGGCGCGCACGGTCGCGGTCGATCGCTGGGTGTCGAGATCGAACGTCCGCAACGATTCCACGGTGTCACCGAAAAACTCCAGGCGCACGGGATCTCCAGTGGCCGGATAGATATCGAGGACGCCTCCCCTGCGGGAAAACTGCCCACGATGCTCGACCATCACGGTGCGCTCGTACCCGTAGTCAACCAGCCTCGCAAGGAGCTCGTCGCCGTCAATCTCGTCGTCAACCGCAATCCGACGGGCCTCGCGACGCACATCCTCGGGTGTGGTGGTCTTCTGCATGACCGCCACAATCGAAGCGATCACGACCCGTGGCCCCGGCGCAGCCTGTCCGGCCAGCATCGCCTCGAGGACCCGCAAGCGGTCCGGGTCGGTCGTCCCCTCGTCGAACCGCGAAAGCGAGCGCTCAGGAAACACGAACGCGCGCTCCTCGCCCAGCAGAAAGTTAACGTCCTCGGCCAGTCGCTCGGCATCGTCGTGGGTCGCCGTGACCCAGAGCAGCGAAGAGGAAAGGTGACGGATCACGGTCGACAGCACGAGGGCGCGCGCACTTCCGCGCAACCCTCCAAAACGCCCACCGGCCGGGCTATGAAACAGTCCAACGAGACGCTGACCGGCTTCGCTGCGCTCGAAATCATCAAATCTCATGAATCGCAGGCGCACTTGGCGCCCGCCCCCCCCATTTTCCTGCACAGGCGCGTCACAGCCCACCCGCATCGAGCGCGTGGCGGGACCCGCAGCCAACAGTTGAGATAAAATATTTCATCATTGTCACACTTCCACGCCCGGACGCTCGCAACGGATGGAGTATAATACGTGATATGACTGGGACCGGCGTTCGTGGCCTGACCGATGCCGTCCAAGCCTCGAAGGAGCGTCCCCTCCCCAATGCGCAGAAGCCTGCATCTCGTGATTGTTCTCTGGCTGGCCACCGCGCTCGCAGCCCACGCAACGCCGGTCGTCACCGAAATCACGAACTTCACCAAGAACGACACGCAAGCAGGCACCTATTCCGGGTGGACGGGCAACATCCCGATCGGGCAGTTCACGGCCCCGACCACCTGGGCCACGCCGTTCGACATCAGCGCAAACACCAGCGGCAACACGGTCTTTACACCCACCATCAACAGTACCTACACCGTGAACATCGGAATCGCCAACGTCACCACCGTCTATACGATGCTGCAGGGTTACAACCTTGGTGCACTCACATCATCTGCCGGAAGCATCGAGTTCTTCGGCTCCGCGGGCGCGACCGAGACCTTTGCCCTGACGGGCGAGTACAACATCCGCGGACTCAACCCCGGCACCGCATCGGCGCTCGATGCATCCGTCGCCCAGAACGTCTGGACATCCAGCAGCGGCTCCCTTCTCGACGAGCAGATGTTCGCTCTTTCCTCGGCTTTCGCCACCCAGACCCTCACCGATTTCGTCGTGACCAGCAACTCCGTGTCCTACAACGTGCTGAGCGGCGTCACGGTGAACTCGCTTCCGTTGCCCGAGTCGTCACTGCCCGCCTGTCTCGCCCTGCTCGCCGTCGCGTCGATGGGAGCGCTCGTCAGGGCCCGATGACTTTTCGACCGGTGTGGTCCACGTAGCCCTCGAACGCGGGGCTCCAGACCGACTGCGGCAGTTTCTGGAACGCCTGGCGGGCCCACAGCAGCGAACGCGCACCCGGCTTGAAGTGCCCTGAAGCGTTGTCGATGCGAAGGATCCGTCCCTTCCCGTCAAACGTGACCATCCCCGCCGCGCGCACCCTCGGATCGCGCCCTCCGACGAGCCCCGCGTGCGAGATTCGGATTCGTCCACGCCGCGCCATGGTGATACCCCCGTCCTCGTCGACCACGTACATCAGGGCGCTCCCGTGCGGCGCGTGGGTGCCCCCAGGCACGCAGATCCGTCCCTGCTCCGTCAACCCCTCTTCCGCCGAGATGCGTCGAACGCGGTCCGCCCGTGGTGCGACGTAGGCGCCGTCGCGCACGGTGATGCGCCGTTCCAGGCGGCCGGGGTCGCCTGGCGGAACCGGCAATCGCAGCTCATCACTCGCAACGTTGGAGGTCCGCACGTCAAGTTCCAGCATCCGGCGATCGACGTGGTGCAGGCCCTTCCAGGCGCTCTCCGTGCGTCGAACGGCTCGGCCCGTGACGTCGCGCACGGCTTCCACGGCCCTACCACGCGCGCTCGGATCAAGCACGACCCGCCGCACCGCGCCGCCCGTGACCGCCCGTTGAACGTCCTGCCAGGTCGACGCCGCGGGCGCGAGTCCGCACGCCAGTTGCACGCCGTCCGCAAGCCCCGCGTCCTCGTCTCGATCCGTGGCCTCCGAGAGCGCCCGCTCGTCGCCCTGCGCGTATCCAAACGTCTCGGTCGTGCGATTGTCCGCGTAGCCTTGCGCAAGCCCCAGCGATCGCCCGCAGTCCTCGGCCAGCGGCGCAAGCATGAGCGTCGCCCAGCTCCGCACGCTCTCGAACCCTTCCTGCGACGGGGCGTAGGCGGTTCCGCAGCACAGCTCGCGCCGGATCTCGGCCCCGGCCGCCTGGATGCGTGGATTCGAACGAACCGCGGCGTACCGCTGCGCCGCGCTGCGAGGCTCCAGGTGCATGACCACGGGCGTTCCGTCGGGCGCCGTCCCCACGCGCGGATTGAGGGGATCGCGGGGGGCAAGCCCGGCCACGCCGCGCACCAGCGGGTTCTCGATGTCGGCGTCCCCGCCTCCAAGGAACTCCCCCGCAAGGCCGGCCGCTTCGCGCGTGGAAAGATCGACCGACTCCCGGGTGAACGCCGCTCCCGGCCGGAGCGCGTACACGCCAGGGACGTTCGCGACAACCGGGTGCCAGAGCCCTTCCGAGTCGACGCGTAGCGGCGGACAGCCTTCCGCCACCGGCCGTGTCCCCCAGCTTGCGGGAAACTCGGGACGCGCCCACGGAGATGGATTCGCGCTCGTGCGGACGGGCGTGTGGGACCCGTGGGCGCCCCCGGGTTTGCGCGTGTCGTGGGGCGCAGGGGAAGGTCGGGGCGCGAGCTGGGGACGACGGCGGGCCTGCGCGAGAAAGCGCTGCTGGCGTTCAAACTCTTCGTGGTCGTGGTCGCCGCCTGTCGCACGGCAGTCGTCTGGCGTCAGGCGCTCGAAAGGCGAGGGGAATTCCTCGTGGAGATGAGCGCCTGGCTTCACGCAAGCGCCATCAGCAGGGAACGGCAGGCAACTTTCCCCACGCGAAAGACGGGCGGTGGCGAGACGCGACATCTGCGGCCTGCTCCCACGTTCCGGTGCGTGCGAAGAATGGCTGTCGCTCTTCTGCGCCGAAGCGCGACCCTGGCCAGCAGTTCCCGCTCGGTCGGCAGCACGTCCGGCGTGATGGGGTCGCTTTGCTCGCAATGCGTCCATGTGTCGTTCCTCCTCGAGATGGCCGTGACATCGCGCGGCAGGGAGTTGCGGGGAAACCGTCGGAGCGGGTCACGGGCTGTTCGCGTGCCTTCCGCAGCGTGATGCAGGTCGAAAGGCCCACGCCACCATGGTAGGCGACGCGTCGAAACGTGCTGGCTCGATTACGTGAACATTGCGTAAAGCGATTGTGAACACGGCGCGCGGTTTGTAAACAACGTCGTCGAGATTGCGCGCGAAAGGGCGGGCCCGATCCCCCGTGACGGGCTTGCGCCGCACCCCACAACGCACAGTGTGTGATAAACTGGCGAGCCATCCGTCCCCACAGCGTGAAGGCGCGAGATGTCCTGTATCCCAGCAGGCAGGTAACGCTCCGTCCGTCCCCACAGCCTGAAGGCGCGGAACATTCCCCGCCCCTTCAGGAGCGCGACCAGCGGAAAGGGGGGCGCGGCGAGCGGGGCGAAATCCCGAGTACGGGTGTGGACCCTTGCAATGTGCCCGTGCCCGGGACCAGGACCAGGACCAGGCCCGCGAGCAAGCATTGCCTCACGGAGGAAACGCCTTTGGACCCCACAGTGCCCGACCCCCCGGCAGGCGAAAGTGCCCCCCGCCCCTCAAAGGGTCGCGTCAATGAGGCGCCACCCCGTTTCCCTGAATGGCCCTTCCACGCCCTGGCCTGCTTCGTGCGCCGCCTCACGCACATTGTCGTATTCTTTCCAATCCTTCGTTTTCTCAACCCGCTCTACGTGCACGGACGAGAAAACATCGACTCCGAGCCCGGACCGTACATCTTCGTGGCCAACCACTCGAGCCACTTTGACACCCCTGCCCTGATGCGCGCGATGCCCTCGGAGATTCGTCACAGGATGACCGCTGCGGCCGCGGCCGATTACTTCTTCACCAGCTGGATCCGCGGGTTCATCGCCTGTCTCGTCTGCAACGCGTTTCCGTTTCCACGCAAAGGGCGCGGCGGAATCGACCGGGCGCGCTGGCTGCTCGACAACGGATGGCACATCATGCTGTACCCGGAAGGCACGCGATCGCTCGACGGCACAATCAAACCGTTTCGTCCTGGCGTGGGGGTGATCGCGGTGGAAAGTGGCGCGACCGTGGTACCGGTGGCGCTGCTCGGGATGCGACGCGTGCTCCCGAAAGGACGTCCGCTCCCTCGACGCGCCTCGGTGGAACTGCGTATCGGCCCTCCGATGCGGTTCGCGTCGACCGACGACCCGATAGCCGTCACCCGCCTCATCGAAGAAACCGTGCGTGCACTGGCCGCCCCCGACGGAATCGAACTTGCACGCGGACGCGTGCGCAAGCGCTGATGCAAACGCAAACGCGGTCGCAAACGGTGACGCGGACGCGGACGCAAACGGTGACGCGAGCGGCGCACGTTTCGCGCAACCTCGCGTGAGAAGCGCCGCTCGGGGAGCACGATGAGTGCCTCACGCCCCGAGTTCCCGTGGGCTCGGAGTCACGAGAAATCGCGTGCGCTCAGGCGTGTGGCACGGGTCCGGTCTGTCTATCGTGGGTCCCCGAGTTTACCGCGATTCTCGGTCGTTCAGCCTGTTTTCGACAGTTGGCCCGCGCATTTTTTCTTGCGCAACTCTGTTGCCGGTCGGCTTGCAGCGAGAGGCCAGGTCTTCCCGTCAAACACGCGCTGTCCCCACTCCGTGTGGTTGTCGATGCCGCCGCTCACTTTCGGGCTCGTGGTTTCTCTCAGTCGCGTGAAGAGAAACTTCTCGGGTCAGCGGGAAAGACTTGAGCCTATCCAACAATTTGATGCACAGTTGGTGGGCCCAGTATGACGCCTCTCCAGGGGCGGGAATAGAAGCGGTTTATGGCAGCAGGGCTGCATCCTGATTGCTGGCGCCACAGCGCGCCTCTCCAGGGGCGGGAATAGAAGCGGTTTATGGGGCGCTTCCCCTTCAACTCCGTACCGTGGATAGCAGTGACCAGAGGGAGTGCTTCTCAGAGCGACAGGCCAGGAAGCGGCTTGACACATTCTGCCTCTCGCCTTTGCGTCTCTGGTTACGTGACAATTTTGCACTCCGCAGCCCGAGACGGCGGCCGGAATCGCGGCAGGACGGTTCCAACAAGAGGGGACGGCTCCCGGCGATCGACACCCTGCCTCTGTCTCGTCCGAAAGACGTCCGGATTCTCCGTAACGCAGACCTCAGGGGAGCCCGGTTACGCGAGCCGGCGACGGCGGAGGAGCAGCACCAACGGGGAGCAGAGAAGCAGCGACAGAGCGGGCTCGGGCACCTGGAACGCGCTGGCCGAGGAAAGCTGGAAGTTGCTGAAGGTGGCCGTCGGAGAGCCGCCTTCTACCTGAGTTCGCAAATAGAATCCGACCCCCGTCAGGTTGGCAGCGAAGCCTCCGACCTGCGCGGTCAAAACCCCGTTCAGGTATGCAGACAGGGTGCTTCCCGTTCGGGAGAAGAGCAAGGTGCCTGAAGTTGCACTGGTGGAGGTAACACCGTACTGTGTCCCGTCCCACAGACGGGTGTCCACGGGGCCTCCCGCATTCCATATCTGATTGTACGCGGAAGTTCCGTCGGCAAAAACCACGTAGATAACGATGTTGTTATCCGTCACGGGAAGCGACAGGCTGCTGAATCCGACCTGCGTCTGAAAGTCGCCGGTGATCGGCGTGAGGAGGTCAAGGACGCCGGAGTCGGTGAAATTGACCCCGCTGGGAGCGCAGGCCCATCCTGCGGCGGTCGGGGTGAGCGTTGCTCCCGCCACAGCCCATACGGATGTGTTGATTCCGTTCTGAAGGCTATCAGTGAAAACGGATGCGTTGGCGCGCGTCGTGCCCAGGATGACAATGCAGATCACCAGAAGCCCGCCGACCGTCGTCTTCCACTGTGATCTCATTAGCCAGGCCTCCCTCAGACGATGCTTCCTACAATCACTCCGATTCGAGAGAAGCTTCGCGATATCCTGCAACCACGCGTCGTCCCCAATCGGGAGCCTGCGTATCCCAGGCCAGGTTTCGTCTCGCCTGAGCCCATTTTCGGCAGGAACCGCCGGGTCCAACAGTCGTCGGTATTGCTCTTGTCCTGTTCGGGGGCTGCACACCAGTCGTGCGGGTCGAGATTGAAGACAATGTCCGGCCCGTAGCCTGGACCTACACCCCTGACCGAAGGGCATTGGACGATATACCAGATAATATCTCAGTTCATGCGGCATGAACTGAGATATTATCTGGTATCCCCCATGAAGTGCACACCTCATCTCTGTGCTGAGCGTTGCACGTCTCCACCAGTGACCCGCGTTCCTGCAGCAACTGCCCGGGTTACGGATGAAAATCAGCCGGCATGGTGGTCGAGTAGAGCCATCCGTTGAAGAAGTCACCCAGCTTCTGGCCACTGACCTTCTCCATCACCCCGCGGAAGTCGGAGATCTCGGCATTCCCGCGGGCAAACTGCGCCACATAGGTGCGCATGCCATTGAAGAACGCATCGTCCCCGAGCTTCTGGCGCAACGCGTACAGGGTCAGGGCGCCCTTCATGTATACGGCCTCGTCGAACAGGTCATCGGGGGGAGGTTGACCGATCTCCACCGCGCCGTGGGCGCGCTGCTCGAGTCCGTGACGGACGGCGTTGAGCATCTTGCGAACGGCGTCGGGAGGTTCGGCTGCCGGCACGCCGCGCTCAAAAGCGCTCCCTTCACGTGACTTTGCCCACTCGTAGACCTGTTGCGCCGTCTGCTTGACCGAGTCGGAGCCCTGCGTATGCTCCTGCCAGAGCCACTCGATGTAGGAAGCAAAACCCTCGTTGAGCCAGATATCCTTCCAGTTCTTGACGCTGACGTTGTCTCCGCACCACTGGTGACCGAGCTCGTGCACCACGACGTTCTCGTTGGAACGGTCGCCAGTCACCACGAACGGATCGAAGACCGACATGGTCTGGCATTCCAGGGCGCCCCCGACCAGGCTCTGCGGCACCACGCACGCGCCATAGGCCTCGAGCGGAAAAGGCCCGAACTTCTGGGAGAGAAAGCTGATCATCTCCGGGGTGCGCCCGAAATCATATTTTGCGGCGTCTGCCATGTCGGGAGGAAAGAAGTTCCGGATCGGCAGGTTGTTCGGGCCCACGTCCTTCTGCTCCACGAACGAACCGATCTGCACGGTAGCAAGATACGAGGCCGTCGGGTCCTTCGCTTCATATACCCAGGTCTTACGGCCATCGTGCACTGCAGTCTGCTGTAGAAGGCCGTTGGCGGCGACCGTGTACTGCGCGGGCGCATCGATCTTGAAGGTGTAGGTGGCCTTGTCGCGGGGGTGATCGTTGCAGGGGAACCAGGAGGAAGCACCGTCAGGCTCACTGTCGACCGCAATGCCGCCATCGTACTTCTTCCAGCCCACGGGGGCCGGCGCAGAAGGCGACTCGTGAGGGACGGGAACACCGCTGTAGGTAACAGCCACCGAAAAGTCGGTCCCGTTCGCGATTGCATTCGCGGGGCTGACCGTAAGCTCGCCATCCTTGCGGGCAAACGTCGCGGGGGCGCCATCGACCGTGATGCGCGAAATGTCGAAGCCACGAAAATCGAGATTGAACGACGAAAGATCCTGTGTGGCCCGTGCATTCATCGTGGTGGTAGCCGCAAGGCGGTTTGCATCGACATCAACGGAAGCATCGATGGTGTAGTGCTGCGCGTCGTATCCACCGTTGCCCAGCAGCGGAAAGTACGGGTCGCCAATTCCGGGCGCACCCGGGCGAGGATTGAGCGCGACTTTCGACGAGGCCGCGTCGGAAGAACCGCGCGCATCGGAAGCAGGGAAAGTGGGTGGAGCCGCCTCACGGTGCGAAGCGCCCCCGAGCGCCACCTCATCGCACGGCACGGACGAACCGCTCGCGCGCGCTGTCGGTGCGTCGGACACACCGGCGGAAGATGACGACGCTGCGGAGTTTCGTGGGCAAACAGTGCGATCAGACGCGATGAACATTCAGGCAGACTCCTCCAATCGATCAAGCCCATCATCGCACACGGCTCGAATTGCGCACATTGCCAGGATGTTACAGGGTCGACGGATAATACGCGGCCACGCCTGTCCGCCTGGGCGGCCTTCTCTGTTCGCCTGGCGAAGAGTGGAAGGTTGGCGCGCTGCGGCCAGGCGACAGCCGATCGGGCTTTCGCGTCCTTCTCGCGCCTGCTGCGCGACTGGCGCCACGGTGACCCGATCGGCGAATTCACGGAGCAGAACGGAACGGCCCCACGCGGACAGGGCTCCGCATTGCAAGTCGCCATCCATTGCGATGGTATGAGGGCCACCCGAAGGGAGAAACAAGACATCATGGCAGTCTACAAGATGACAGAAATCGTGGGAACATCCACGGAGAGCTATGCCGACGCCACGCGTACGGCAGTCGAACGCGCTTCAAAGACCGTGCGCGGCATCGGCTGGTTTGAAGTAAAGGAAATGCGCGGGCGCGTGAAAGAGGGCAAGGTTCTCGAGTATCAGGTAAAGGTCGCAATCGGCTTCACGCTCGAAGACTGATCGTTTGACGCCCGCCCTCCCCGCGTCGCGGGCAATCGTGACGCGGGGAACTCCCAACCACGCCGAACACGCGTACGGCCGAGGAAGGAATTCACGTGGCGCGGGAGCAAACTCGCGCCTGTGCGTCCTCAACGTGTTTTCTGGTTGACCCTGGCCATCATGACGACCGTACGCGTCGTCGTGGCCGCTCTTCTTCCCCTGACCATCGACGAGCCGTACTACGCGCTCTGGTCTCATCATCTGGCGCTGGGTTACTACGACCACCCCCCGCTCATGGCGTGGCTGTGTGCTCCGTTCATCCCGCTTGGTCCCAGCCCTTTTGCCGTGCGGCTGGCTGCACTCGCATGCACGACCATCTGTCCAATCCTCGTCTACGCGTATGCGAGAAGGTTGTGCCGCAACGAGCTCGCCGCTGCGGCCGGCGGCGTTGCCGCGCTGATCGCCCCGTACTACTCGGTCATCGGCATCATGGTCTCTCCGGAGTTCGCGTTACAGATGACCTGGGCGTGGGTACTGCTTGCCGCGCAAATCGCCATTTTCCCGCAGCCGGCAAGTCCGCCGGACCACAACGAGGAAGCGTCGCCGCCAGTTCCCGACCCCCGAATCAACCTGCTGCGCTGGGGCAACCTCGGACTGGCCCTGGGTCTCGCCCTGCTCAGCAAGTTCACGTCTTTCGCCCTTCCCTTCGGACTCGCGCTGTTCTTCGCGATCTCTCCGCGCGCTCGGAAGCGCTGGCTCGGCACGCCCTGGCCCTACCTTGCCGGGGTAGTGGCGCTCGCGGTCTACAGCCCCTTCCTGTGGTGGAGTTCCCAGCACCGTTGGGAGACGTTTGTCTTTCAGGCCACAGCACGAAGCAACTCGGGATTCTCGTTTCAGCTCGGACACATACCGGGCTTCGTGGCCGGAACGCTCGCCGGCCTCTCACCGATTCTCGGCATCGCGTTCGTGCCCGCACTGCTGCTCTCGCTGCGTCAGGCGTTCGGCACCCTCCCGACAATTTCGGGTTCGACGGGAGCCGATGTGGCCGACCATCGCGAGGGGATCCGACTGGCCCTCTGCATCGGCCTGCCTCCCCTGACCGCCATCTGCCTCGCGGTGCCGATCTCGCACGTGCAGGTCTACTGGACGCTCTGCACCTATCTCTCCCTGTTTCCCCTTCTCGGCCTGTGGTACGCGCAATCGAGGCGCTCGTCCTACGCCTGGCCGGCCGTCATTCTGGCCTTTCTGCCTCTTGCGATAGCCACGTCCGCCGTCGTCGTGCCGTCGGTGATGTTCCGTCTTGCCGGGCGCCCTCAGGGCACTGGCCTGACGGAGATGTACGGCATGTCTTCGCTTGAACGCAAAATCGAGTCCGTTCGCAGCCACATGCCGCGCCCTTCGCAAACATTCTTCGCCGCCGAAGATCATCGTCTCGCAAGCCAGCTGTCGCTCATGTCCGGAGAGTCCGCGCTCATGTTCACCACTGACGCGCGGGGTCTGGAATACCTGCGCTGGGAGGACCCGAAGGTCCTCGCAGGGGACGATTGCGTGCTCGTGATGCGCCGCGCGTTCGTCCCCGAACGGACGGCGCTCCGCAAGCGGCTCCGCGTATGCTTCGACCGGGTCGGAAAGAGTCACGCGTTCCTCTGCACCTGGCACGGCCGTCCGGCCCAGACCTTCTATCTTGCGCGATGCTACGGTTTTCACCCAGACCGCGCAGGACGGCTGACGATGCCGCCACCCTGACGAGCACCGGTCTCGCGCGGCGCAAATGCGGGGACCACCGTACGCCGGGCTGTCCGAATGCCCACGAAGCGGTCCCGCGCCTCAAAGACGCGGGGCGCGGTCGGCCAGATAGAGGCACGTCGCGACCGACCCGATGCGCACCAGACGATCACCGCAGGAAATGTCGCCTCAACAGAAGGAATCTGCGCCGCGCACACAAAAATGCATTCCGCTGGTCGTGGGACGCGTCTCGCGCTTGCACCGTCACTGGCACCGCAGGGGGAATGACTGGAACAAAGCGCATTTGCGTTTTCCCATGTGTTGGGTCTGGTATCGCGTGTCGAATACGGAACGCATTCGGCGCCTGTGGGGGATGACATGTCGGATCTGCACTGCCTGCGTTTGAAGAAGCTGTCGCCCAGTGCGGTTGCAAAGGCACTTGCGCGAGCAGCCGAGTTTCGTGCGACCCAGGAGTCTCGAGAGGCCGCGAGCATCTACCGTGACATCCTCGAGATAGACCCGGGCAACCAGGAAGCGCTTGTCGGTCTGATACTTTCGCTCACCGACCAGTTTGCCGCCTACGGCCCGGATATCAGCGCACCGTTGCACGTGCTTGCCCGCGTCACCGACGAGTACACGCGCCACTACCACCTGGGGCTCATCTACGAACGATGGGCAAAAGCCCACCTTTTCCGCGGCATACCGGATCCTTCCGTAGCCCAGTACTTCTGGCGAGCAATGGCCTCCTTCGAACTGGCGGAAGCGCTGCGGCCACCCGACAACGACGACGCCATCCTCCGGTGGAACTCGTGTCTGCGCCATATTCGAGGAGACCTGGTCGGCGTTCCGCTTGACGCCGAGGACACATCGTCCCGCGGGATCGACGCCGACTTCGTTTCATCGGTGGAATCCGGCTGGAGAGCCGATCTCAACCCGTAACCAGGAAGGGCCGCATCCCCAGGGTGCCGGCGCACGGTCCGAGAAACGGGAGGCGCCTATGCGAGCGGTTTCTGCGAAACGGAGTAATACTGCCCTCCCAGCGGCAGCCAGCCCATCCTTGCTTCGAGGGGACGCAAAAAGGCGAGAAACCTGGGAAAAAAAATGTAGAATCGCTGCCCCACGACCCGCAACCCGGCCGAGCGCATGAGCGACCGGGTCTCCCGCGGTCGCAGTAGAACCGCGTCGTCGTCAAGAGGACAGTTCTTCACCACGTGCACCGTCAACGGGTTGTAGGGATTGTGCTCGAAGCAGAAGACCAGTCCGCCGGGCTTTGTCACGCGGGCAATCTCGGCCACGAACCTCGGACGCTCCTCCGGAGGAACGTGATGGAAAACACAGTAGCAGAACTGCACGTCGAACGCGCCGTCCGGAAAGGGCAGTTTTTCGCCCGGGGGGGTGTGCACAAACTCGGCCCGGCTGCAACGCTTCACTGCCTGCGCAATCATCTCCGAAGACACGTCGCTTGCAACCAGCCGTCCCACCCGGCCCGCCAGGAACGACTCCGCCACCCCGGTGCCGCATCCCACGTCCAGAAATGAAAGACGCTCGGGATCTCCGAGGCGCGCACGCACCTCCGCCAGCATGAGATCCACCTTCTGGCGTGCAAAGTCGGCTACGGACTCCCGCGAGAATGCCAGCGAGGCATCCACGAGCTCGCAGTAGTCGCGCGCATAGACGTCAAAATCGGGTTCCAGGACGCGCTCCTTGTCAGGTCTGGCGCAGTTCCCTCATGGGTCGTGACGGGACAGACGCACAGGCGGCCCGCGCCTCGTCGCAATCACGCCACGGCCTGAGGGTATCAGCCACACACGGGAGAATTGCAAGCGGACAGCCGCGTGAGCAGGATACGCGACCGCCAGGGTTGACCGGCTCGGGGACCCTACACCACCTCGCGAACCAGGGGGCGGGCGCCCGTGGGTTCATCAGACCATTGGAATGCACGTTCAACGAATCGCCTGGCTTCCCCAAGGCTGGTTCGATCGTTCACATGCAGGGTTGCAAGCAGGTCGCCTTCGCGCAACAACTGGCCAGCCCGGGCAGCCAGCACCACGCCCACGGCCGGATCGATGACGTCTTCCTTCTTGGTTCGACCGGCACCAAGCAGCATGGCGGCGCGCCCGATGTCGAGAGCGTCGACGCCACTGCACCACCCCTCCCGAGGCGCGCGCATCTCGATACGGTCGCCTGCCTGGGGCAGCAGGCCAGGGTCGTGCGCCACTCGCGGGTCTCCGCCCTGCGCCTCGATCATTTCCGCCAGCTTCTCCAGGGCGGCACCGGAGCGAAGAACCGCCTCGGCCTTGACGCGTCCTTCAGCCGGAGTTTTAGCGAGGTTTCCCAGCGCGAGCAGGTGTCCGCACAGCACCAGCGAGACCTCCCACAGCGGCGTGCCCACGTGCTTGCCGGAGAGAATCTCGATCGCCTCCTGCACTTCCAGGGCATTCCCGATGAATGCGCCGAGAGGCGTCTCCATGTCGGTAATGACGGCGCTCACAGAGCGACCCAGGCGACGTCCGATATCCACCATCGACTTCGCGAGACGACGAGAATCCTCGAGAGTCTTCATGAAGGCGCCGCGTCCGGTCTTGACGTCAAGCACGATGGCCTGCGCCCCGGCCGCAATTTTCTTGCTCATGACCGAGCTCGAGATGAGCGGAATGCTGTCGACCGTCGCCGTCACGTCGCGAAGGGCGTAGAACCGGCTGTCCGCCGGCACCAGGGTCGGTGTCTGACTGATGACAGCCACGCCAATACGAGAAACCTGGGCAAGAAACTGGTCACGCGAAAGGCGAGTGGAAAGACCGGGAATCGACTCGAGCTTGTCGAGAGTGCCGCCGGTGTGGCCGAGACCGCGTCCGCTCATCTTGGCCACCCTGGCACCACACGCGGCCGCAAGAGGGGCCAGAACAAGGGTCGTGGTGTCACCCACCCCTCCCGTGGAGTGCTTGTCGACCTTCACCCCTTCTATCGAGGACAGATCAATCTGCTCTCCAGACCCCGCCATTGCAATCGTCAGGGCAGCGGTCTCCGCGTCGGTCATGCCGCGCAGGTAGGCCGCCATCAGGAACGCCGTAATCTGATAGTCGGGAATCGCCTGCTCCGCAGTCCCCCGACAGAAGAACGTCAGTTCGTCGGCGCTCAGTTCCTCGCCGTCACGCTTCTTGCGTATGATGTCGATGGCGCGCATGGCCACCTCCTCGGGGGTTCAGTGATGACCCGACGTCGCCGTGGGCGCGGGCGCGGGCAGATCGCGAAGAATACCGCGAATGAGGCGGATGAAGCGGGGCTTCGCCTCGTTCGCCTGGGCGACCACGGCCTCGTGGTTTGCTTCCTCATACGTGCCGTGAAGCGCGTTCGTGACGCACGAGACTCCGAGCACGCGAAGGCCGCTGTGACGCGCCACGATCACCTCAGGCACGGTGGACATGCCAACAGTCTCCGCGCCAAACTGCCGGAAGAAGGCTATCTCCGCCCGGGTTTCGTAACTCGGCCCTGAAAGCGCCAGGTAGACCGCGTCCTTGAGATCGAGCCCCTGCGCTTTCGCCACGTCGTGCGCATACGTGCGCAGCACCACGTCGTAGGCGTCATCCATCCGTGGAAAACGTGGTCCCAACGCCTCTGCGTTCGGACCACGGAGAGGGTTCATGCCCATGAAGTTGATGTGGTCGCGTATCGTGGCCAGATCACCCGGGATGAGCTTCTCGGCAATTCCCCCGACCGCATTGGTCACGAGCATGGTGTGCGCGCCGAGCGCCTTCATGAGACGCACGGAGAAGGTGATCTCCTCCATCGTGTATCCCTCGTAATAGTGCACACGCCCCTGATAGACCAGCACGTTGCGCCCTTCCAGGGTCCCCATCACCAGCGTGCCGGCGTGACCCATTACGGTCGAGCGGGGAAAGTGAGGGATCTCGGCATAGTCGAGACGTACGGCATCTTCCACTTCAAGTGCGAGGTCGCCCAGACCCGAGCCGAGAATGACGCCGACCTCCGGCCGCCACTCGGGGCTTGCTGCTGCACGCGACGTGCCCTGTTTGCTGGCAAGCCGACGAATGGCGGCGGCAGCCTCCTGGATCTTGTCTGACAGAGTGGGACCCGACATGCCTGCTCCTCCAGAGCGCTTCGCCGATTCTGCACCCGACGAACACCACGCGACCCATCCGTTGCGGGAACGCGGGCCATGGGTGGTGGGGGTGCGTAGCCCGTACCGTTCCAGGAAGCCGGTTGAATGTCCTTCCCGCAGCGTCCGGGGACGACCACGGGACCGGCCGGTAGATCAGTGCAGAAGCTGGCGCGGGTGCGTCGCCAGAAGGTGCATCAGGCGGGCGTGCGTGCCGTACACCACGATCCGCACGTGCGGGGGAAGGGACCGCCCGCGAAGGCAGGGAGGAAGCGCGCCGCGGTCCGGTACGAGGAACAGACAATGCTTTCCAGCACCGAGCGCCACACCGGTCTCCACCCACATCCCAGAACCGACCGGCGCGCGCGAATACACGTAGAAGACGCAGCGCTTCGAGGAACGCACCGCAGTCACGTCGTGACGCAACGCCACGGAGGGTGGATCGAAATCTGCGGAACTCTTGATTCGCAGGGCTTCGCAGAAGTTGCGCGACGACCCGCAGTGGGTCTGCAGGGCCTGCGAGATGGCCGCGAGATGGGTGCGCGCTTCGGCGTACTGGGCCTTGGACAGGCTCGTCATCAGGCATCCCATGAAGGTATCGTGCGCAATCGGCACAGGCCTGACACGCCGTGGGTGCAGGACGATGCCTCTCACGGAGTTGTCCGTCTTGACCGCCACCTGCCCGGGATAGGCTCCATCGGCCTCGCGCAGAAACCACGGCAGTTCATCACGCCGAGGAGTGAGGTAGATGCTTGGGCGGCCGGCCGCCAGCGCGATGCCGGAAGCCACCAGGCCGTCGATCGCCCCCGGATTCAAGACACGCAAGGTGAAGCCCGCGCAATGCCGAAGCAACGCAGGGTCCACGCGCCGGCCGACCTGCGTGTTCACCATCCACGTGTTCAGAGCAAAAGACCCGTGTTCGAGCGCCCGGGTCACAGCCGCGATGTGGGCCGCGAATCTGCCGGCTGGTGCCGCGACAGAGCGCTGCGTGACCAGCCAGGTCGACAATACTGCAATGAGGAGCATCAAGAAATAGCGTGAGCGTTTCATGGCGCAGGAGCGTTCGAATAGCAGTTGACCGGCTCCTTTTCCGTCCTGTCGATTCGTTCGCACTTCTCACGCACGCTCAGGGTATTTGACACCCCCCCGTTCCATTGCGTATAATGCAGCCCGAGGCACGATCCGTGAGCACACTCCCTTCCCAAGACCGCCAGTCCGCGGGCTTTTTTCATGTGGCCCGCCGCCTCTGGTGGTACGGGCGCCGTTATCGCCTGCTCTTCGCCGGAGCGATTGCGTCTTCAGTGGTGCTCAACTTCGCCAACCTGATCCGCCCGTGGCTGGTCAAGGAACTGACCGACAAGATCCTGATCGGCACCAGCCTCAAGGGCAAGGAGCACCTGCTGCTCGAAATTCTCGCGGGAATGCTCGGCGCCACGCTCTGCAAGGGTTTGTTCACGTGGTTTCAGGGAGTCGCCCTCAAT
>JAJXVI010000416.1 GCA_021782195.1 bacterium
TGCAACCGCGAGTGAGGCGGACCGCGGCTGAACAAAATCGGTGGGGAACTGGAAGAAAGAGGGGGATTCCTGACCGCCTCCTCTCAACCCTTCCAGACAGACGGGCTTCTTCGTGCGCATCATGGCAGAGCGTGATGCCAGGGGACGTGCGTCGGTTTCTTCTTGATGACCTGTGGAGAGCGCATTCCCTGCCCCGCCGTCAATGCGTGGGGCGCCCGCAACCTTGTGCCGGTGCAGGGGGGATGGTATAATACGAAGCGATGCTTCAGGGTGCATCCCTGGTTGTGAGTGTCTTCCTGGCACGTTTGCAGTGCAAGACCCTCCATTGCAGTTGCAGTTCGGGGCTCGTACTCGTCGCCCTGGACATATGCTTGCCGCATATCCAGCGGAAGGAAGATCTATGAACCCACTGGTGGCCATTGTAAAGTTTCTTGACCAGGGCGGTCCCACGCTGTGGATGCTGGTGTTCTGCTCGGTCCTGATGATGGCGGTCATTTTCGAGCGCTGGTACAAGATTCGCAGTCTGGTTGTAGACCACGAGTGGCTGCTGGCTCAGATGGCCTATTTCCTCCAAGATGGCAATCGACAGCGGGCCCTCGAGTTCTGTGAGCAGGTCCCGGGCTGTCTGCCTCGAGTCTTTGAGGTCGGTCTGAACCGTTATGACCGTCGTCAGGAAGACATTGAATCTGCGATGGGCACCTCAATCTCAGAGCAGATGCACCAGATGGAGCGTAATCTTGGCGTGATCGGCACACTTGCCGTCATAGCTCCTTTCATCGGTCTGTTTGGCACCGTCATGGGAATCATACGTTCCTTCGAGGATATCTCCAAGCAGGGCGCGTCGAGCCCGGCCGTGGTGAGTGCGGGTGTTGCAGAAGCGCTCATCTCGACGGCCGCAGGATTGTTTGTGGCCATTTTTTCGGTGATTGCGTTCAACTACTTTCGAGGCCGCACACGCGTGACCCAGCAGCACATGCAGATTGCATCCACGCGCCTCGTAGAGATGATCCTGCTTTCTCGCGAAGGCAAGGAATTCCCCGAAGACCTGCGCCCCCCCTCAACTCGCTGAACCAGGAACCGGTGTGGTGACCAGGAGGCAGAACGGATCCTCGCCCGGTCCACCCGTCGCTGCGCCCGCCCAGGAACCGTTGTGCCCGGGTGAGGTCAGCGGTGCGAGTCGAATCGACTCGAAGGTCGCGTGTCGAACTGACCGGTTTCCGGAAGGACGGGTGCCGACGCGAGAAAGGAAGACGTGAATGGCAGTCAAGGTTGATGACAATGAGGGAGACGTGATGGCCGAAATCAACATCACGCCGTTTACCGACGTGCTGCTGGTTCTTCTCATCATCTTCATGATTGCGGCCACTTCGGTTATCCAGAACTCACTCGGCATCAAGTTGCCCCGGGCGGTGTCCACCGACAAGATGCAGGATGCGAACATCGTCATCTCCATTACAAACGACAGCTTGATTCACGTTGGAACCGCAATTTACGCGCGAAGCGAGCTCTTGAAGGCTCTCCAGGACCTTCAGCGGGCTCGCAAGACGGACAGGGTGGTCATCATGGCTGATGGTCACGTGAAGTACGCCGAGGTGATTTCAGTCATGGACGTGGCAAGAGACGCCGGCCTCACCTCGATTGCCCTGGCGACCCGTCCTCGCGCCGGGCAGACTCCTACCCCCGCCGGCCCGTAAGCCGCGCTTCCTTGACGGCGAGCACTGTTTTCCCTGTATGACGCAGTCTCCCGTGTGCCTCCATCCTGGGTTGCCCTGCCCTCTACCGTCTCACCGGGGCGGAGGTTGCGACTGCGCCAGTCGTGCGAAGTCATCCAGGGAAAGGTTTTCGGGACGACTGCGCGGGTCGACCCCAGCCGTCTCCAGCCAGTCGTCGACGCCGTTGCCGGCGAGAGATCGCAATGAGGTGCGGAGCATCTTTCTTCGTTCAACAAAGGCTGCCTTGATGACCGGACGAATCACGTCGAAGGGCAGGTTGACGGGAGGAGTCGAGCGAGGACGCAGGATGAGCAGCGTCGAGTCAACGGCTGGCGGTGGAACGAACGCCGTGGGCGGCACTTCGAGGCCGATGCTGCTTGTGCAGTAATAGTCGACGTAGTAGCTCAGGGCACCGACTTCACGGCCACTGCGGGCGTGAAGTCGATGCGCGACTTCCTTCTGCATCAGGAGGGCAAGAACAGTAAAGTGTCGACACGCTTCCACCAGTCTGCGCACCAGTGCCGAGGTGATGTAATACGGTATGTTTGCCACGCATTTCCACCGAGTGCTGTTGTCCAACGTCGTTTCAAGATCGAGCGCGAGCGCATCGTTCCATGTCACCTCGACGCACCGATGTTCCGCTATGACTTGGCTGAGGTCGGATTGCCAGGCTCGGTCGAGTTCCACGGCAAGAACCCGTCCGGGCCGATCTACGTTGCCGCCCAGACCAGGGGGGGCGACGGTGGTGGCCAGGCAACGTGTCAACGTGCCCGGTCCGGCCCCGATCTCAAGCACACAGTCACCCGGCTCGACCCCGGCGGCAGCCACAATCGCAGCCAGCACGTGGCTGTCCGTCAAGATGTGCTGTCCCAGGCGTTTCTTCAGTACAACTTTCATGTCTATGCTCCCTGATGGTGCTTGCGAATCTGCGCCGTTTACGGCCGAAGCTGCTGTTGGAGAACTCTTTTTCCGATCCGTACGTCTGAAGGGGAAGCGTGCGGGTTCAACATGGTGTTCTCACCTCTTTACGGGCGCGTGTGTGGCGTAAGGGAACGGTCACTTGCGCAGACGCACCCCGTCGAATATAATACCGCCATAATTGGAGGCCCTTTGTTTTATGCGTGATTCTCTTCCTCCCTCGAACGAGCCACCAGGAGGTGCTCTTTCTCCCGCATTACAAGGGGAGCCTTCTGGCACAAAAGTCATTCCTCAAGGAACCGTCGACGGGGGGCGGCGCGCGAATCGACCGTATACGTGGAAACGCGCCCTTGGTTTCAGTGTGTTTCTGCTCTTCGTGACGGGGGGAATGCTTGCCCTGGGGCGCGCCTACGTGGTGTCTGTGACCCCGGTCAGCGTGATTGCGCACAGTTCCAATCCCTTTGACATTGCAGTCAAGGTGGCGCAGAACCATCCGGGCGATATCGCTTTTGCCCACAAAGATCGACTGAACATTCTCTGCCTCGGGGTTGACTACAACTACACCCCGAACGACATCCACTTCACGAGCTGGGCTCGCTCCGATACGATGTTCATTATCAGCATCGACAAAGCCGGAGACACATTGAACGTTCTTTCAATCCCACGTGACCTGTGGGTGCCGATACCCGGTCTGGGCCAGAACAAGATCAACGCAGCCTTCGCCAATTCAGCCCAGGGCGACGTCTCTCTCGCAGTGAAGACGGTGGAGAACCTTCTCGGCATCAAGATTGACAAGACCGTTGTCATCAAGGAGTACGCCGCAGTTGCAATCGTGAATGCGCTCGGGGGAGTCAACATCAACGTCGAGTGCAACATGAACTATGACGACAACTGGGGCCACCTGCATATTCACCTCAAGAAGGGACTCCAGCACCTGAACGGCCTGCAGGCGGTCGGATATGTACGTTTCCGGCATGACGCGGAAGGTGATCGCGGCCGCATTCGCCGTCAGCAACAGTTCATCGAAGCCCTCTTTCGCCAGTTGAAGAAGCCAAGCTATACGAACTACAAGGCGGTCGCGAAGATTTTTCGAGAGAACCTTACCACCAACATCACGCTT
>JAJXVI010000417.1 GCA_021782195.1 bacterium
GGGAGCGACTTCTATGGAGCGCTGTCGATAAACGGCGCCCTCGAACGGGATCGGCGTCAACTGATAGACGCTCACGCCGGTCCGAGTCTTCCCGTCGACGAGGGTCCACGTGGTCGGCGTGGCGCCTCGCCCCTCTGGCAGAAGCGCAGGGTGCACTCCGAGCGATGCACGTGTTGCCAGGTTCACGATACGAGCTGGAACCTTTTCGTGGTAGGAGGCCAGCAGCACCACGTCAGGAGGCTGTGAGCGCAGGGTGGCCAGGAGCGCGGAATCGGCAAGCGAGGGGCTCTCATGCACCACGATTCCGGCCTCACGTGCCTCTTGCGCCAGGTTCCGCTCCGAATAGTATGGGAACGGCCCTTCCTCCTGGCGAGTCAGCACGGCAACAACCTCGTGCCCCGTGGCCAGCAAGGTTCTCAGAACAGGATTGCCGTACCCTGTCAGCCCGAGCAACAAAATACGCATGGAAACGAACCTCCTGGAAAGGGGAGAAAGGCTTTCGCGCCTTTCATCCAACCGAAATCTACGGGTGCAATGGGTTCGGAGCATGGGCATCTCCTCCTGCATCGAACACGCCCGGAACGGATCGCGCGACAGTCGAGATACACCCAGAGAGGGAGGCAGTGGCTCGCTGGAGAATGCCCGGCCCCGCAGCCCGTGATCGACACGGGGTGTCAGGCAACCTGAAACTCCCTTGACACAGAGAGGCCACGCCGATGAAGGTCGATTTCTACCGTCACAACCTGGGTGAACGAGAGGTTCAACGCCTGCGCGAGGTGCTCGGCGGGATCATCCTCACCACGGGCACGTACGTCGCCGACTTTGAAGCGCGTTTCAGTGAATACCTGGGCTGCGCCCACACCATCGGCGTGACGTCATGCACCGCGGCACTGCACCTCTCCCTGCTCGGCCTCGACATCGGTCCGGGCGACGAGGTCATCACCACGCCGATGACCTTCATGGCCACCTCCAACGCCATCATTCACGCCGGAGCCACCCCGGTCTTCGTCGACGTGGAACCAGACACGGGAAACCTGGATGCGAGCCGCATCGAAGCCGCCATCACCCCGCGCACAAAGGCTGTCATGCCGGTTCACCTGTACGGCCAGATGTGCGACATGCGCGCAATCCGTGGCATCGCCGACCGACACGGACTGGCCGTCATCGAGGATTGCGCACACTGCATCGAAGGAATCCGTGACGGAGTGCGACCCGGCCAGCTCGGGGATGCAGCTTGCTTCAGCTTCTACGCCACGAAAAACATCACGAGCGGAGAGGGCGGCGCCATCACGGTGCACAGTCCCGAACTCGCGGCACGTCTCCGCTCGCTGCGCCTGCATGGCATGACAAGCGGAGCCGCGGAACGTCATCTGCATTTCCGCCACTGGGACTGCGAGGAGATCGGCTGGAAGTACAATATGGACAACATCCAGGCCGCGTTGCTCCCAGACCAGATAAAAGAGATGGAAGACTGGTTGAAGCGACGGGAAGCCATCTGCCAGCGCTATGAGGAAGCCTTTGCCGGCGTGGCCGGACTGCGCACCCTGAAAGTGGTGGGGTCGTCCGGGTCGAAAGCGTCAAATCGAAGCGCACGCCACCTGTTCACGCTTCTCGTCGACCCTCGTCACCGTGACGCTTTGCTTGAAACCATCCAGGGAGCGGGGGTCGGGGTCGCCGTGAACTATCGCGCCGTCCACCTCCTCAAGGTCTATCGCAAGCGCTTCGGATTCGAGCGGGGCACCTTCCCGGTTGCCGAGCAGATCGGGGACGCCACGATCACGATTCCTCTCTTCCCCTCAATGACCGACGCTGAGGTAGCGTACGTCATCGACACGGTTACCGCTGCCGTCACTCACTTTCGAGAGCCGTCGGGGGCATTGTCCTGAGCCCCTCTCGGGGAAGCCCACCGCGCGACGGTCTCAGGCAACCTCACCGTGCTTGCTCCTCGCGTGACACTCGGAAGTTCGACGTGCACGACACCACCACGACTCCTGCCACGGACCGCAAGGTGCGAGGCACGCGCCACCCGTGCATGGCCTGACAGCCGGCCTGCACTCTCGTATTGCACCCCCGTGTGAAAAACTGGAGAAATTGACGGGCCGGCCCCAGAGCAAACGGGCTCTGGTTCCCGATTAAGATTGATCGCGCTCGGCACTGCCGGTCTCGCGTGTGCAAGCGGACCCGGACTCCGCTTTCGCACAGAAAGCCTGGCGCCAGGACGGATGTACCGGCATTCAAACGATCTCAAGGAAGGTGGGACGCTGAGAATGGAAAGGGGCAGACGTGACCGAACCGAAGAGGTTGACCTCACTCGCCGCAAAGATGCAATCAGCCCTCCGGGTCTGGGCGGACAGTCTGATGACCCGGGGACAACGCGAAAGAACAGATTCTACCTCCCCACACTCGACGGGTACCGCGCACTTGCCATCCTGCTCGTGCTCATGGTTCACGGGACCGACCGCATTTTTGCACCGCGAGGAACCCATCCGAACGGGAAGATGTGGTTCATCTGCCTCTCTGGAAACCACGGGGTCGACCTCTTCTTTGTGCTCAGCGGCTTCTTGATCACAACCCGCCTGATCGAGGAGTTCCGCCGCACAGGAAGGATGGATCTGCGTGCCTTCTACCTGCGAAGGGCATTCCGTATCCTTCCAGCCTCCATCACGTTCCTGTGCGTCGCGGGCGCGCTCGGCCTGCTCGGAATCATCCACTTTACCAACCTTCGACTGGAGTTGTTCAGCTGTCTCACGTTCTGGCGTAACTACCTCATCTTTCCGGTGCAGACGGGGTGGTACACGGGCCACTTCTGGTCGCTCTCCACGGAGGAGCACTTCTATCTTGTCTGGCCGGCCGTCGTGATATTGCTGGCCCCTGAGGGGGCCCTGCCACTCGCCATCGGCAGCGTGCTCGCGGGGATGTATTGCGGCGTGATCCTGCACGAAAGCACGTCTCATCTCCCCTGGCCGTTCCTGGTGGAAATGCGCAGCATCTCCTACCTGGCAAGTGGTTGCGCCGCAGCACTTGTGCTCGGCCGACCGGCCATGCGCGCATGGGTCACGGAACATCTCACTCCCGTGGCCTGGGGAGCAATCTTCGTGCTGGCACTCGTGGCGGTTCGCGTTCCGCGCATGGGATGCGCGCTGCCCGCGTGCCTGGCCTTGCTGATTGTGGGCACGGTGCTGCATCCAGGATGGCGCGTAAGCCGCATGCTGGAGAACCGTACGTTGCGATGGATTGGAAGCATCTCCTACAGCCTGTACCTCTGGCAGCAACTGTTCCTGCTCCGCATCGACGTGCCCGCCGATCTTGCAATCCAAAACAGTCTGTGGCGATTCATCCCTCCCTTCCTCTGCGCCGCCGCGAGTTACTACCTCGTCGAGAAGCCCATGCTGCGTGTCGGGCACTCGTTCGTGAAGCGATGGGACGTGACGGAGAACGCGACGGACGCGCGCCAGGCCGCGTAATCGTTGTTGGGGTCGCTTGCTCCAACTGCCTGAAGGAGATGTCTTGCGGCCAACGAAACAGGCACAAACTTTGCAGACGCGCGCACAGTCGATCTCGGGGTGGTTGACGCCCTGCACGAGCTGATGCCGATGTCGTCTTGCGTTGGGGGTATTACGCTCGTGCACGCCCTTTCAATGGTGGTTCCATGCTACAATGAGAAGGAACTGCTGGAAGAGTTCATCCGCAAATCCATGCGAGACCTTGCCGCTGTTACCGATGACTTTGAAGTCGTCCTGGTGGACG
>JAJXVI010000418.1 GCA_021782195.1 bacterium
GTTGACCGCGTTGGAGCCGACCATGGTGGCGATCGAATCACGGCTTGTGGTACAACCTGTCTGTCAGACGGGTCGTTTTCTTGCGAAGGGAACGTGGACGATCTGAGCGCCTCTTCGCGTGTTGCGGCGCGCAATGGCGCAGACGACTGCCACGTGAACGCAACCTTCCGTGCGGAATGCCAGGAACTTCTCGACGTACTGCCTGAGGCGGCGTTGCTGTGCGAACTTCCCGCGATGCACGTAAGCGCCTGCAACGCGCTTGCTTCCAGCCTCCTGGGCGTGCCGGAAGGCACCCTGGAAGGTGCAGTTCTGACTGACTTCTTCCCCTCTACAGACAGGCCGTGCGTCGGATGTCTGCTCGACGGTGCGGATCCCCGCGTCGCGGACACAGTTGTGCGCGTCTGGCAGGTCCATACGTTTGACGGTCGCACCTTTCCAGCTGAGTTTCGCCTGCGAAGGCTCACCTCAACAGGCGCTTCGCTGACGTCGAGCGGCCATCCCGAGGCGCCAGACGGGGCCATTGAAGCGCCAGACACCGTTTTTGTGGTTTTCCACGACTTCACCGACCGTCAGGAGACGGCGGCGCGCCTTCGACAGGCAGCGCTCAAGCAGACATTGCTCGCAGAAATCTCTCGCGCCCTATCGCTTTGCAGGGATGCCACCGAGATCCAGGAGGCTGTGTGCGAGCGACTGGGCGTGTTGCCCGAGATCCGGTGGGCCTGTTTTGGTCGTATTCAAGAGGATGACCGTGTGGTGGCGGTGACGTGGCGAGTGCGCCAGGAAGGGGCGGGCTGGCTCGCCACGGCGCGGGGGGGCGCGAAATTCGACAATGTCACGACGACCGGGCTGTGTGTCGCGCTGCGCGCGGAACCAGACGTTCTTTCCGCCGGAGTGGAAGCGCTCGGAATCGCGCTCGACGAGACGGAGCAGTTTCTGCAGGAGGTTGCAACGGAGGTTGACGCAGCGCTCAACCACCTGGCGGTCGCGCGCGATCAGGCGCGCCTGCTCGAGGCTGTCGAACTGGAGCATCGTCGGTTGGAGCGCACCGCCGTGACCTGTCCGGTCGGGCTTGTCGTGCTTGACCCGAACCGCGTCCCCGTGTTCGTGAACGCGCGCGCCCAGAAACTTCTGCGACGTCGTTGCGGTCGCCAGCCAGAGAGGGGCCGCGATGACGAGTGGTCAGCCTGTGGAGCCGTCTCGCACGCATTGCACGAGATGGACCAGCAGTTCGACCGGGTTGTGAAGTCGCGCGAGCCACACTTCGACGGTACGCTCCTGATTGCTAGTCGGTGCTCGCGTTGCCGCGGCCGTGAAGATGACGTGGAACGGTGTGGGACGTGTCACTTCTGCAGCCGGCATGACGCCGCGGAAGCGCTGGATGACGCCACGGAACCTCTCGGTGACGCCACGGAAGCGCTGGACGACGCCGCGGAACTCGATTACGCCGCGGAAGCGCTGGACGACGCCGCGGAACTCGACGACGCCGCGGAAGCGCTGGACCACGCCGCGGACGTGCTGGATGACGTCGCGGAACTCGACGACGCCGCGGACGTGCTGGATGACGTCGCGGAACTCGACGACGTCACGGAACTCGGGGACACTCCGGAGGAAGGGTGCCGCGACGCGTGCAGTCTGTCTTCGGGACATGCTGATCGCGTGGACAATTTCCAGGTGCTGTCTGTCGATTCGGCGCCACTGCTTGCCGCGGACGCCTCCCTGGAGGGAGTGGTCGTTGCTTTTGAGGATACCACCGAACTGGTGACCGCCCAGGCTGCGCTGCGCGAGAGCAACGAGCGTTTTCGCGTCGTGTTCGAACGTGCAGGCATTGGAATGGCGCTGCTCACCGACGAGGGAGGCATCCTGAAGGCCAACGACGCACTGGCGAATCTGCTGGGCGTTCCAGTGGGTTCCGTGACCGGACGCCAGATTTCAGACTACACCGTGCCCGAGGACCGTGCCACGTGGGAGGTGTTGCGTGCGTCTCCCTGGCACGGGCCGCGCTTCGACGTGGAGACTGCTCCCGTGCATCCGGGCGTCGCGGCCGCCTCAGGTGAGGGGAACACGGTGCCCCTGGAGACGATGCTGCCTGAAGCGTCTGCGGCCATTGCGGCAACCGCCGCCACCGCCCCCACCGCGGCCATTGCGCTGACCGCGGGCGGAGCCGCCACCGTTGCAACCACCGCCGCCGCGGGCGCACGGCCGGGCCAGGAAGTGGATTCTCCGTCCTCGCTTCAGTGTCGGCTGCTGCGATCCGATGGGCAGTTGATCTGGACGCGCGTAACCGTCACGCGTGGAACCTCCCCACACAACGGTGACGCACTCTGCATCCTGATGATCGAGAACGTCACGCATCGGCGTGAGGCCGAGGAGGCGCGCGAGGCTCACCGTCAGAAGCTCGAGGACCTTGTCAGCGAGCGCACCGCGCACGCACTGCGCGAGGAATCTCGCCTGCGGATCGTGTTGAATGCGGTCGTCGACGGTATTCTGACACTTGACATTGACGCGCGGATCAGTTCGATGAACCCGTCTGCGTGCGCGATTTTTGGCTGCACGGAGGCCGAGGCGATCGGAATGTGCGTGCTTCGCTTGATTCCCCGCCTGCGTCTGCCTGTGCCTGGAAGGCAGCCGCAGGCGCGGCGCGTTCAAGAGACGCTCGGGCGGCACGCCAACCGTGCAGTGATCCCTCTGGAGTACGCGGTGACGCGTTCTACCTTTGAGGGACAGACCCTGTATACCGTGATTGTGCACGACGTTTCACAACGCAAGAAGGCGGAGCAAGCACTGCGCGAGTCGGAAGAGCGTTATCGCGTCTTATTTGCGACGAGTCCGGACGCGATCTTGCAGGCTGAGGTTGCACCGCGTGCGAGGCCTGGTCGGCGCAGGTTTGGCGGCTACCGGATTCAGTGGGCGAATCCGGCTGCCTGTCGTCTCTTTGGCGGGACCATGGTGCGTTTGCAGGCGATGTCCCTGGCGGATTTCCATCCTCCTGAAGTCCTCGATCGAATCGACGAGGGTCTCTCTGGACGTACCGAGTTCAGTTTGAGTGACGTCTCGTGTCGAGCGATCGACGGCCATACGGCCTATGCTGACATCCATGCGGCCCTTCTGGCAAGGCCAGGAACCCACAGTCTGCTGGGCATCTATCGTGATGTTACTGGAACCCACAAGATCAAGGCCGAGGTCCGCAAGTTGACGCGTGCTATCGAGCATAGCCCGGTCAGCGTGGTGATTACCGACCGTGAAGGGCGCATCGAGTATGTGAACCCCAAGTTCTGCCAGGTGACGGGCTATGCGACGGACGAAGTCGTCGGAAACAAGCCGAGCGTGCTTCGATCGGGGGTTCACCTCTCGGCCTTCTACCGCGACATGTGGGGTCTGATTCTGGCCGGACGAGAGTGGCACGGCGAACTGTGCAACCGCAAGAAGAGCGGTGCGCTCTTCTGGGAGTCGGGGTCAATTGCTCCGATTCGAGACGAGAGCGGTGAGATTACGCATTTCGTCGCGATCAAACTCGACATCACGGAGCGTCGTCGCGTGGCCGCGGAGCTGCGTCGCGCGTTGCAGGACGCCGAGGAGGCCAATCGCGCGAAGAGCGCGTTTCTGGCCAACATGTCCCACGAGATCCGCACGCCGTTGAACGCGATCCTGGGATTCTCGCAACTTCTGATCGGTCAGCAGATCCTGACCGAAGAGCAGACGAAGAATGTTGAAGCGATCAATCGTAGCGGTGAACATCTTCTTGCG
>JAJXVI010000419.1 GCA_021782195.1 bacterium
TGGCGTGCAACGCGCGCCAGGCGTGAAGGATGGCCATGAGATCCGTGTCACTTCGGATCATCGCGCGTTGCCGGGCGTCGCCATACTCGAGCGTCTGAAAGGCCCACGCAATCAGTTCACGATTGTCCCCCAGAAGGTACGGCACCCTCGCCACCGATCGCTCCACGGTGAGCATCCCGTGAGACGTGTAGCGACTCACCCGATAGCGTGCAACCGGAACCGAGCTGAACGCGGCGCCACAGCGCGCGAACCAGTAGCGGTCCTGGTAGGCCTGCCGAGCCCGCTCAAAGTCGGCGAGTGCGCATCGGGCCTCGTTGCGCTGCGCGGGAGTCCCGTCCCTCAGCCGCTCCTGCCACTCCGCTTGAAATCGCACCGCACACCCGGGGTCCGCCACGTCCATGGAATCCACGTGATACAGCCGGTGATCTTGCGCCATCCGGGCAACCATCTGGTGACGATAACGATCAATCGCCGCGTCAAGCGTGGCGCAATTCTCGATTCGGTGTGCAAGCTTCACGGACGGATCGCACGAAGCATAGGGAACCTCGGCGTGCTGCTGACTGCGCGCGTGGTCGGCGGCGTGCGTCAGCTCGTGGAAGACTGTCGACTCATCAAACGCGTCCTCACGCAACAGAACCGTATCGCTCGCCTCGTCGTACTCCCCGATGACGGTACCCGCCGCAGGCCAGTCGCTTCGATAGATGTCGATTTGAAGCGGACGCGAGCCCTTATCGCCCGTTCGGTGAGAGAAGGCGGAACGCCATCCGTCGGGGTCCTCCTCTTGAAGGCGCCGCATCCCACCGATCACACGCAATACCGCCTGCACCTGCTCCGACGTCATCGGGTGATGAGGGTCCGAAAGCGCATCCTTGAGCGACACCCGTTCCAGATGCCCGTTGACGCGGGAAACGAAGGCCACCTGCTCGAGCAGGGCATCGCGCCCACCATTTTTTGACAGACCGTCGATGAAAGAAGCCAGTGCCGCCGAGGAAAACACGTCGGAACCAGGCGCCAGCCCGTCCACCAGCTCGCAACAGGCTGCGTTCCCGTTCCCTTCCGCGGTCCTACCCGGCGCACGCTCTTGGGGCGCACGCTCGACGCGCCGGCGCGCGCGCGTCCCCCCCTCCGTCGGCCGTCCTGACGGGCTGACGGAGGGAACGTCCCCACGCGAAGCGCCGGCAACCGACCCGCGACGAGACTCCCCGGATACCTGCAATGTCCACAAGATCGCATCTGCCATGGTCATCGTCCCTTCTTTCTGTATCGAGGCTCCATCTCGATGGTAGCCGGGGACGATTGACGCAACGACTCACCTTTCCGCGGGAAAGGTTGCACAAATGTGAACTCCGACGAAACAGATGTAAATCTCTTCTTGTGGCCTTTGCATCGCACAAAGCCCTGACGATACGATGTACGCGCGACGAGTTGGGGAAACGGCAGGCTACAGATCTCGCGACGCGTTGCCATCCTCCCGCGCCATCACGAGATCCGCCACCAGCGGCCGGTGGTCCGAACCGTCTGAGCGCCCCACCAGACAGAAGCGGGCTTCCACTGACGGCGATACCAGGATGTAGTCGATGCGCCAGAGGGGAAACGCCCGCGGAAACGTGTACCCGAAGCCGCGCCCGCCCCGCTCGAATGCGTCGCGCAGCAACGGCCGCAGAACGCGACGCGCATACGCGTGAGGGGGAGAATTGAAATCGCCCGCCACCACGCTTGGCATGCGCGACTCCGACACCAGGGCAACCAGGGCGTCACCCTGCTCACGGCGACGACCGGCCGCCTCGAGGAAAAAATCCACGACGGGGATGCGACTCTGCCGTATCAGGCCGTGCGTGGCGGGCGGACTCAGGTGAACATTCACCAGCCTCACGTCTCCCAGCGGCGTGTGGGCCGTGCACACCAGCGAAGGACGGTCGGCCACGAGGCGCTCCGCGACATCGCTCAACGCGTGACGCGACAGGATCATCATCTCGTGGCGATGTTCGCTCCGCACCATATGCCAGCCAGCAAAGGCCTCGTGCAGTGATGCGAGGGTATCCACGCTTCCGGGATGCGTCCACCAGGCTTCCTGGAGAAAGATGACCTCGGCACCGCACTCGCGCAGAAACCGGACGCAACCGCCGATGTCGATGCAGCCCCCGAACACGTTGTAGGTCGCCACGCGCAACGACGGCCCGCTGACCGCGCGCGGCGTCGCGCCCGCAGCCCCTCCCCCGCGCCACACCGACGACAGCGCCTGCCGCCAGTTGATGCGAAGTCCCATGAGTCCGAAAACGACGACCCAGAGCGCAAAAACATTCACGACCAGCGCACCCCAGGCGCCGGTCATCCAGGCTTCGCGCCCGAACAGCAGCACGGGAAACAACCACACCGCACCCGGCGCATAGACAAGAAACAGGTGGAGGGGCGTCTGCTCGTCGCAACGCTGGCGCTCCACCCTCGCCGCGACCACGAGTGCAAGGTAGAATGCGGACAGGAAGAAACTCATGACGCCCCAGAGTTGCGCCGCATGAGGTACAGGTTCCTGTATGATGTGCACAGCTCCACCTACAACTGCGCCTTGATGAAACGCATGTTCTGCGCTCCGGGGTCCACTTTGTGGTAGGGAGTGGGGTTGACGAGATCCAGCACTTCGGGCACCACGCGGCGATTCATGGTCGCCACCTGGGCGTGCGAATAGACATGCGCTTTCGAAATGTGATAGCGCGCCATGAGCCAGCGCACCAGCTTCACGCAGGTTTGAAGCGTCGTCCTGCGATGGGACAGGTCGCGAGCGTTTGCCGCCACCATCTCGATGTTGATGGCGCGGTGGTTGATGCCGTACGCCCCGCGGGAACGAACGTCGAGCGGCAGGATCTGCCAGATCTTCGTTCCCGCGATCACGAAGTGCGAAGCAAGTCCGGGCTTTTCTCCCGCAAACGACGTCGAGCGCGTGAGGTTCCACGGGAACGTGGTGCCCGTGGTGTAGTGCAACACGATGCACGTGGGATGAAGGCGCCAGGTGTACTCGTTGTAGTGACGCTTCGAGTAGGCCGCAATCTCAGGCTTCCAGCCCGCCAGAGCGCGCTCGCGAGAGCGGTCGACCAGGGGACCGTCCCCTCCGAGGCGCACGCAATCGTCTCGGCGCGCGCCGGCCTGCGCCAGAAGGCGGGGACGCTTCGCGCGAACCGTCCCCTCCCGAGCGCGAACCGTCCCCTCCCGAGCGCCCGCGGGGGCGGCAACCAGCGACGAGCAGAATGCGGACGCCCACACAAGCGCAAGCGCCACGGCAACGATCCAGCGACGATTCGGGTTCCTGGCTATCACGGTAACGGCTCCTCGATGAAAAATCTTGCAACGCCGTATCGGTCGCAGGCCGCACGCACCCGCGACGGGACGACGCGCACCCGCGACGGGACGGCACGCACCCGCGACGGCGCTGGTCGGTGCAGAACGCAGCGCGCGGTGCACTTCCACCCGTCCCCTGCAACTCCTCCGCCAGAACCTCGGCGCGCGCGCTTCCCGCACGACGGGTGAACACGGGGGCTCGGGCCGACGCCGAATGGTGGGGCGAAGGGGGGACGATGGTATCCACGGGGATGGGGTGAACAGGGGGGCTCGGACCGACGCCGAATGGGCGCCGCATGGGATACTCCTCAATGTTTGACTGCGTCTCCGACCTCGCACGCCACGGCATGCTGGTCACCATCGACGAAGAAATCGACGCCAACCAGGAAGCCGCCGCCATCGCACGAC
>JAJXVI010000420.1 GCA_021782195.1 bacterium
TCAGATCCCTGTACTGGGGACCCGATGGCGCGCGCACTTTGAGCCACTCCGGCTTGCGTGGCAACGAATCGCGCATACGGCGACGCCTTTCCCAAAGAAATCAACAGTCGCGGCGTGCTGCCACGCCACGCGAAGGACAGCGTTTCTTCGTTCTGCTCGTCGGGTTCCCCTCTTCCACAATGCCAGAAGGGATGCTTACCGGGAGGGATGCTTACCGGAAGGGAGTGGGAGCCACCCTGGGGAGTATCCGAGTCGATACTTGAAAATGTTACATTTGCGTAACAACCTGTTTACAACTACCTTTGTACGGGAGTCTTTCGGGAATGCCCCACGTGCGGTATGATGTTGGAAACAGGCGGGTCACGGGCATCCCGGCGGCCAGATCGCCGGAACGTCCCGCGTACAGGCCATCACGCTTGGAGGCGATCTGCGTGGCGACAATACCGTACATGCCCAACATGACCAATCCGTCGGCTATCATGCAATCCTGGGGAACACCCGGGGCGTGGAACATGGGGGGGCCAGCAATGATGAGCCCGGCCATGATGTCGATGTTGATGATGAATCCGTACGCGCTTGTCATGCTGTCCGAACAGATGCTCATGGCGGCGCAGCAGCAACCCCCCCAGTATCCGATGCAGGCGTACAACCATCCGCCCTGTGCCTCGACGGGAATGACCAATGCCTTTACGACCGAGGAAGGAACCATGAGCCGGAATCCTGGCTACGGTCCGGCGCTTGCGACAGTACCGGATTTTGGCACGGGCGCCTCCAATCCGGAATACGCAACGCTCAAGAAATTCGCAAACGAGCACGGCACGCTTGATGGTACCTTTGTGACTCCGCACACGTCGCTCCAGCAGGACCAGGCAAACCTCGCGCGCCTGAGCCACCTGATCGAGCGCCAGGCCGACGATGTGGGCGACCGACTCAAGCACGCTTCGCCGCAAGAGCGCGCGGCAGTCGAGGCCGACCTCAAGAAGGCCGATGCCGAACTCGCGAAGGAGAAGGCGAAAGGCGTGGTGGTCTCCTCTTCCGAGCAGGCGCTGTACAAGGCGCAGCGACTGGACAACCTGTATAAGCGAGGGTTGGTCGGGAAGGAAGTGGGCGAGTCCAATCGCCACATGATGGAGATGCTCGACATGGAGAATCGCGCCGACGCCAACGAGTTTCTCAAGTTCGGTGTGAAGCCTCCGGCGGAAATATCCATGAACTGGCTGGCCGAGTCTCCCTTCAATTCTGACCGCAAGATGGTGTCGGCCGACGGAACGCTCAAGGACGTCAAAGCTGGAATGCGGGCCGCCCCCGACGCGGCAGCGTACGGCACTTCGGCCGGTGTGGTGCAATAGCAGCAGGCATGCGCAACCTGGCGACGCTCCTGGAAGACCCTGCGTCGGGTCGGGCCAGCATCGCGAAGACCCTGGAGCAGTATCTTCGCGACATCGAACAGACGCTTGCCGACTTTGAGCGCGCGGAAGCCATGCTGACTGCCGTGCAGCGTGCGGCGTCCGAGCCTTTCTCGACACGGGCCCGGACGCATCTGGATGTCTGCCTGGAGATCGCTCGCGAGGTGGGTACGTTGCTTGAGCAGGGTGCGTCGCGGGTGGTCCTGGCGCAGGCCGGTGCAAGGCTCAGAGAAGCCACGGAGTGCGTCAATCAGGCTTTTCTCGATTTTCGGGAGGCCTCACTTGTCGCGCTTGGCCCCACGCGCGTTGCCGGTGTCAACCTGATACTTTTCGTCATTGACGCCATCGATCGCAAGCAAGCCTCGATGGATGCGCTTGACGGCCCCCTGGGCCTCGAGTCGGCCCGGATTCGTTCGGCTCTCGTCGAACTCGATGTGGAGTGCGGCCTGGCACAGGCCCTGCGTGGTCTTGGGACTGTGCTCTCGCGTCTTCTGTTCCTGCCGGCGCACATCCGTCCTTCGACGCTGCGGAGTGCACTGATCGAGGCGGCGAGACGCGTTGACGAGGAAGCCGTGCACGACGGTCCTTCGCAACACCACCGGGTGAACGTCATGATCCGGTTCGCTGACGCGGTTTTTCGCAGGGGAAGAGAGGACCTCGCTCTGTCCCTGCGCAGTGAGGTTGATGCGCTCCGGCTGAGCATATCCGAGTATGCGGAAAAGATCCCGTGCGTGGAACCACCGCTTTCCGCGGAACTGTGCGCGGCGCTCAATGAATCGCTTGACATGTGTGCCGTGGCTCTTGAAGACCTGCTGGAATGCGCGGGGGGATGCGACACAGAGGCGTTTGCCGCGGCACGCGTCGCCCTGCTTGATGCGACCACCCGGCTGCATGAACTCCAGGGCGACGCCACCCGTACGACGGAGACTGCCTCGTTGCGCGCGTGCGTGCGATGCTGTGCGAGCATGGGTCCCGAGCGGACGACCTGCCAGCAGTGCGGGGCTGTGCTGCCTGCGCTGTCAAACAACGAGGCGCACACGGGATATCGCGAGGGAGAAGCGTATGCTGCCGACCAGGGTGAGGCGGGGCCGTGCGATTCAATCCTTCTTGCTGACGCGTGAAGTTTCTCGTGCGCGGTTCCTGCGGTCTCGCCCGATGCGAGCCCAGCGTCAACGCCGGGAAATCTCTGTTGATCATCGGGCCGTGTCGAGAGGGACAAGCTTGCCGTTGCCTGGCGTGGCGTGCGAGGCTGGAATCGGAAGCGTTCCGGTGAGACCGTGATGTACGTTCCCCCCAGCGGGTTTTCTTTCGAGCCGTTCGATCCGCTTGAGCCGATGGGAGCTTCCCCCGCGCGGTTGGCGCCACCCGGTAGCGTTTCCTCGCCATTGCGCTCGACCGCGGACGGGGTGGATTTCGGGACGATGCGCGCAAACGATCCGCGCGGTGCGATGCGCGCGAGCGATCTGCAGGGGCCGGTGCGTCCGCCCCCGTCCCCGGCTTGGGATTCGCCGCGTCCCTGGCCGCCAGCAACCGATCGCCTGCCAGGGACGACCGCGTTGGCGTCGCTTGTTGCGGAAGGGCCGGCGTGCGTTGCGGCGGGGCTGTTGCCACTCGGAGGACTGGGGCTCGGCATGTTCGGGCAGTTGCTCGAAGAGGGCCGGCAGGTTCCGCGTCGCCCCCGTGGTCCGTGGGACGCTCGCGCGACCGCTCACGGGTGGAGCATCCCGCGGAACCCGCAGCGCACCCCGGTGCGTCCCCGGCACGCGTTCGAGATCGAAGAAGGCACGGATGATCTCGGTCCGCTGCAGATCGTGCCGGGGACGGTCGGCCGGCTTCGAGCTGTTCGCTTGCAGTGGCCGGAAGGGCTCGCTGAACCTGCTTTTTCCGCTCAGTGCACGCTGTTTCGCGACGTACTCGAGCGCTTTCCGAGCGACGTGAAGGTACACATTGTTGCGGAGGGCCGGCTGGCTGCGGAGGTTCTCGGCCGGTTGCTCGTGCAGTGGTCCGTCCCACGACCCGAACGCGTGGAGGTGCACTGCATGTCGCTCTCCTCCACGCCCGCGGTGCTCTATTCTCCGATGACAATGTGGGCACGCGATGGCGCGTTGCTCGCGCGCACCCGCGACGCTCGCGACGTGTTGCTTCTGCCGAAATCGTTTCGCGGGGACGGGCAGGTGGACGCACGACACAACCGCGTGATCGTGCAGGGAAGTGGCGCGGCTCCCGCGTTTCTGGCCGGGATCCTGTCGCAGGTGACGGTACGGCGAACGCGGCTCTCCTTCGAAGGCGGTGACGTGATTGCGAGCCAGCGGGCCGTGCTGGTGGG
>JAJXVI010000421.1 GCA_021782195.1 bacterium
ACCGGCCCGGCCACGTCGCGCGCCTGCCCCTCCGAGGGAGAAACGTGCATCTGGAAGTCCGGGGCGGCGCTCACACCGACCACGCCCCCACCGCCCCCAGCAACAGGCTGCGCGATGTCGGCGGTGATGACATCGACTCCGGCCACGTCGAGGCCCACCACGCGGGCGGCCCGACACGCCATGACAAGATTTTCAAACAGTGCCTCGTCCGTGCGGTCCACGACGGTTCCGCCCATCAGGGGATCGGAAGTCTCCTTCAGCAACACTCTTGCCGCAAGCGGTGGCACTGAGTCCGGGGTGAGTCCCTGTGCGTCAAGAACTCGCCGGGTCTCATCGTCCACTTCCAGCGCAATCGGAGGCATGCAACGGCCAAAGCCCTGCACGGGAACCGCACTCAGCGCCTCCACCAGAGCCCGCACCGAGCGCTTCCCGTCGCCTGTCACGTGGGGCCCCAGACACTCCGCCACGGCCACCACCTGCCCATCCACCACCAGCAGGCGATACTTCCGTCCCTCGACAAACCGTTCCACGATCACCTTCCGGGAATGCGTTCGCGCAACCTCCACGGCACGTCGAAGGCCTTCCACATCGTTGATGCGCAGCGTCACCGCACCCGGAACAGTCGCGTCCAGAGGCTTGACCACGAGAGGGTACCCCAGCGACTGCGCGACTTCGACGGCTTCGTCCACACAGTGAGCGATTCCCCACGCGGGAACCGGAATCCCGATGTCCTCCAGAAGACGGTGCGTGAGGGCACGGTCGCTCGCCACGTCCACCGCGATCATGCGGGTGTGGGACGTTTTCGTCGCCTGAATCCGTTGCTGCCAGCGTCCGTACCCGAGCTGCACGAGGCTCGCGTCGTTGAGACGGATGGACGGAACCCCGCGCCGCCGCGCCTCGTCGAGAATCACCCGCGTGCTGCTGCCGTATGAAAGCTTCTGCACGCTCTTCGCCAGTTCCAGCAGGCGTGGCGCAAGCTCGAACCGACGCCCCTCGGCCAGGGACGCAACCAGGTCGACCGCCAGACGACCCGCCGCGATGCCCACCGCTTCCTCGACGAACTCGAACACCAGGTTGTACACGCCGGATTCATCGGTGGCGCGAGTCTTGCCAAACTTGACCGGGCTCCCCGCGAGGGTCTGCAGCTCAAGCGCCACGTGCTCGACGATGTGCCCCATCCAGGTTCCACGCCGCAGACGACTGACAAATCCCCCGGCCTGTCCCACCGAGCACTTGTGCTCCCATAGCGTTGGAACCAGGGAAAGCAGTGCATCGGTGAAACCCTCCAGCTCGTCGGAAGGGAACCGCTCCAGATCGCCCAGATCCAGCACGAAATAGATGAGCGGCTTGTAGGCCCACATGTTCGGCCCTCGATAGACGCGCACGGATCGAATCTCGAGCCCCCGCTCGAAAGTGCGCGGAGCCACGGGTAAAGCCGGGTTTCCGGCCGAGGCTGACAGACCTGACGACTCTGATGGCGCGGTCATTACTTCTCCAGGAAACGGATGCTGCGCATTATTTGCGCCATTCCCTCGCATTTGCCCTTCCCATCTGCCCGGCTCATCTACAGAAGTCCTCCTCAAGTGACCACGCATTCCCGCGAAACCACCTCGGGTCTGCTTGTTTACGCCCTCTGCCTGCCGCCATGCGAACAGGGCGCCGCCGGAGGAGTCGCCACTCAACACCCCGAATTTTATGAAGAGCACTTTGTACGCCCGCCGTCGCACCCTGCAGGGGCTCCCTGGCGCGGCGCAGTCACGTGATTGCACCGACCGCCGCGGGGTCCAGCCCCGGTCACGGCACCCGGGTGTGGTCCACACCGTCCCGACAAGGAGAACATCGTCCTGGAAGTCGTGAACGAGTCCGACAAGCCGACGTCCGGCACTTCCCCCGAAGGCTCCCCCCTCGATCGGCGCCCTCCCCAGCCGCACCGGTCCGAAGCCCCACAGGAAGCCCCTCTCCCAGACACCGCCATCAAGGGCTCGCTGTTTGTCATCGGAGGCGCGGAAGACAAGAAGGGGCCAATGCGCGTCCTGAAGCGTTTCGTTGAGCTGTGCGGGGGAAGCCGAGCCAGCATCGGCGTGCTCGCAACCGCCAGCAAGAACTCGCCCGATGCCGCCGACGTCTACGTGGACATCTTCCGTCGTCTGGGAGCCCGTGACGTGTTCGCGATGCCGATCACCTCCCGTAGCGACGCCTACAATCCGAAGTACATCCGGTTCATGGAACAGCTCAGCGGCGCCTTCTTCACCGGAGGAAACCAGATCGCGCTCACCAGCGCCATCGGTGGAACAACGCTCTCCGCTGCTCTCTATCACATGTACGAGCGCGGTGGCGTGGTCGGGGGAACCAGCGCCGGCGCGTCGGCTGTATCGCGCCACATGATCATGGGAGGCGCCACTGGCATCTCGCCTCGCAAAGGCAAGGTCACCGTCGCAGCCGGCCTCGGCCTTCTCAAGAACGTGGTGGTGGACCAGCACTTCTCGGCGCGACGACGACTCGGTCGCCTCCTGACCGTGGTTGCAACCAACCCGTTCCTCCTCGGAATCGGCATTGACGAGGACACGGCCTGCCACATCCATCCCGAACGTACCTTTGACGTCTACGGGAGTGGCACCGTGACCGTGTTGGATGGCAGCGAGATCACCTACACCAACGTCCCGTACGTGGAGCGCAACGACGTCCCGTTGTGCATCTACAACGTGCGTACCCACGTGCTCATCAACGGTTCTTCGTACGATATTGCCCGCCGCAAACCGCTGAGGGCGCCCAGCACCGAAGAATGACGCGGGGCGAGGTTCCGCTCCGCGACAGCCATTCCGACGTCGCGTAGGAACCCCGGCCGCACAGACCGAACCTCCGTCAGCATGCGTCGCCTCATGCTGTTTGACGGCCACAGTCTGGCCTATCGCGCCTTTTACGCCATGCCGCCCCTCACCACCAGCTCGGGTGTGGCCACCAATGCCGTGCTCGGCTTCATGAACATGATGCTGCGGGCAATCGACAATGAGAAACCCACGCACGTCGCGGTCTCCTTCGATCGCGGTCGTCCGATTTCGCGCGTGGAAGCCTATCCCGAGTACAAGGGCAACCGCGACAGAATGCCCGAGGATCTTCACAGCCAGATTCCCCTCATCGAGGAAGTGCTGGCGGCCGTGGGCATTCCGGTCTTCGCTCACGATGAGCACGAGGCCGACGACTGCATCGGCACCCTGGCCAGTCGTGCCGTAGAAGAAGGGTTCGACGACGTCGTGCTCGTCAGTGGCGACCTCGACCTGCTCCAGCTGGTGAATCCACACGTACGGGTCATGGCGACGGTACGCGGAATCAAGGACACCACGAACTACGATCAGAAAGCCGTTCTCGCCCGCTTCGGTTTTCCCCCCGCGCTCATTCCCGACTACAAGGCACTCGCGGGAGACAACTCCGACAACATCCCGGGCGTATCCGGCGTCGGCTCGGGCACCGCCACCCGACTGCTGTTGCAATTCGGCGGAGTTGAGGAGATTCTCGCCCACGTCGACGAGATTCCGACCCGATGGCGCGCATCGATTGCCGCATCGGAACAGCTGATGCGCACGTTTCGGCGCATCGCAACCATCAACACCGAAGTGCCGCTCGACGTGGACTGGTCCACGTGCGCCTTCACGCGCGCCCCCCGCAGCGCGCGCGCCGTGCTTGACCGCCTGGAACTGCGCGGGGTGGCCGCCCGCCTGCGCCTCGATCGC
>JAJXVI010000422.1 GCA_021782195.1 bacterium
CGGGCTGTACGAGGACAACCTCTACGTGAGCAATCTTTATGAGTTTCTCGATGAGCCGGTGAACCCGTCGACCGGAAGCGAGCTCCATGGACCGCTCCCACTCGATGGCATACGGTTCGAAAATGTGTCGTTCACCTATCCGGACTCCACGCACCCGGCGCTCCACGCAATATCGCTGCACCTGGAGCCGGGACAGAAAATGGCACTGGTCGGCGAGAACGGCAGCGGGAAGACCACATTGATCAAACTCCTGACGAGACTCTACCGCCCCACATCCGGACGTATCCTCCTCGATGGTCTCGACCTCGAGCAGTGGAGTCCTCACGCATTGAAACAGCGAATCAGTGTCATCTTCCAGGATTTTGTGAAATACCAGTTCACGGTCGGGGAAAACATTGGCGTCGGAGACGTTGGACACTTTGAGGATGAGGAAAGATGGACGAGGGCGGCAAAGCGTGGCATGGCCCACGACTTTATCGAGCACCTACCACGCGAATACCAGACCCAGCTCGGTCGATGGTTCAAGAGTGGCAACGAACTGTCGGGAGGACAGTGGCAGAAAGTTGCACTCTCGCGGGCCTTCATGCGCAGCGGCGCCGACCTCGTCATCCTCGACGAACCCACTGCCGCGATTGACGCCCATGCAGAAGCGCTCATTTTCAAACGGCTGCGAGAACTGACCGACACACAGATGGCAATCCTCATCTCACACCGTTTCTCAACTGTACGAGAAGCCAACCAGATTCTGGTCCTTCACCAGGGACGCGTTGTCGAGGAGGGAAGCCACGAAGCGTTGATGGCAATGAACGGACGGTACGCGTACCTTTTCTCGCTCCAGGCAGCGGCCTACCGATGATGCCAGGACCGGGCTCGACCGCGGTGGCGGAGAGGACTGCTGAATCGGGGCGTCGAAACGCGTTGAAAAGCCAGTGTTCCGCGACGCACAGTACCGCGCATCCAGCAGCCGGTGGATGCTCATGACAACGATGAAAGACCAGGCGGTATCTTCCCCGCCAGCAAAAGCCGACTCTTTCTAACTGGAGCAGAGAACTGCATGGCGAGCAGCCACAGGCGCTTTGTGGGCCGCAGGGAATATTTTGGGTCCCTGATTTACGACCGTGAGCGCGGCGACTACATTCCGTTCGACTGGGATGCCACATTGATCTTCGAGGAGAGTGTGAAGCATTCGTTGGATGTCGTTTTCTCACGTCTCGACGGTCGCCTCTCGCTTCAGTCATTCCAGACCTTTGTCATGCTCTGCCAGTCCATTGACCTGCTGGATGCCAGCGGTGTGTTTACAGGAGAGATGCTGACGTCGCCACCGGCCATGAACATTCTCTCCGCCCCCCTTCGTGTCCATTTGACTGTAACCCAGGAGTGTGAACTGCGCTGCCGACATTGCTCACAGCGCTCGCGCGATGCGGCCCCTTCCGAACTCACCCTCGAAGAATTTCACAGCCTGTTCGACGACCTGGCCACCGCGGGCGTGTGTGAAGTTACAATCGCGGGAGGCGAACCGTTCATGCGCGCTGACCTGGTTCCCATCATTCTCGCCGCCCGGCAACGCGGATTGACCGTGAACCTCTCAACGACGGCGCTCTTCGTCAGTCGCGTCGCCGCTCGTAAGCTGGCCGAAGCCGGTCTGAAGAGCATCCGCGTCAGCTTCGACGGCCCCACCGAAAAGATGTACGACTACTTCCGAGGAAAACGAGGACAGTATCGCAGAGCTATACGTGGCATCAAGACCCTGCGAGAGATCTTCGACAACACTCCGATCACGCTCCACACGACCATCATGAAGCAGAACCTCAAAGAACTCGTGAATCTTCAGCGAATGGTGAAGAAGCTCGGATGCGACGTCTGGAGCGTGGACTACGCCAAGCCTCTGGGCTTCGCAGCCCAGGATCCACGTCTGCTACTCACCCGTGAAGAAGCAGAAGGAGCCTTCAAGACGCTCAGGCGGATTGCTGACCAGTCGTCAACCCGCATCGAAATGGCACACTTCCCATACCGCACCCAGCGTAAAGTAATCTATCGCGGGTTTGGATGCGTCGGAGCAAACCTTTACTGTCACATCAGTTCGCAGGGCAACGTAGCCCCGTGTTCCTTCACGGCTGACTACTTTCCGGCCGGCAACATCCGCAAGCAAAGCATCAAGGAAATCTGGCAGACTGCCGAAGCTTTCAAGAAGTTTCGCGGCTTTCCCGGCAATGACACCTGCCACCACTGTGACCACTTCTCTTCCTGCAGGGGCGGATGCCGAATCCGCGCCATCACTGCCGTACAAAATGGAAGTGCCATCGACCCGAACTGCTTTGTCATGCCGCAGCCTGCACTGGCGGCCCAACCCTCGTCGCCGATCCACTGAGCCCCGGAGGATCTCAACGCAAGGTGTCGGGAACCGCCACGCGTGCAGGGCTGCACCTTGTCTGACCCTGCGTTTCAATCCGCGTCCTGAGCGCCTGGAGACAGCCGCCCCCCCCCCATCGTCGAACAGCTTTTACCCTCACACTGGGAAAAGCACAGGCCACCCCCACCGGATAGTGAGGGTGGCCTGCACGGGCGGACCTCTAACGAAAAGTCACACCACTCTCACGAATGCGGTCATCCGCACCCGCCAACCACAAACACACGAACGTCATTGACGAACAGGGTGTAAAACTCTCACGAATGCGGTCATCCGCACCCGCCAACCACGCTCAATTCGTCGGTTGAGGCACCAGTTCTACGAGATCCGATGGGGATGTCGAGAGAGCAGTCGCTCCCTGGCTGAAGTTGAACTCTGTGAGATAGTAGACGTTGACGTTGTTGATGATGGTGTTGACGAACTGGAACGCATAATTCACGCCCAGTCCGACCGTCATTTCGTTGGCGGTGTTTTGCGTCACGTTGATTTGATAGAGGCCACCACCGTTGGACTCCGACGCGTTCCTGCTCACCTCGAGGGTGACATTCTTCGTGTTGGGGTCAACCTGACCCAGGATTGCCACAGGTGGCGTGATGATCGCGGGCCCCACGTTTCCGATGGAGGTTCCACGAACGGCCGTGTCGGTCAGATTGGCATAGCGAACACCACCGGAGGCCAGATCATACTCCGTCCAGTAGACTTTGCTATTCACTCCGTCAACCCACACATCGGTAGGATTGAGCAGGCCGGCGCCCACCTCCGTTGTTGTGGTGATGTCTCCATTCGCGGAAGCCGTGCTCTTCATGCGCAACTGCCCCTGAACGCCTGAGGTCAGGTCATCCGCCATCATGGTGTACCACACCTGGATATCCGATCCAATCTTGAACAACCGCAGGTTGTACGGTCCCGGCGCTCCTCCAGAGTCGGATACAAACGCAGAACTCGTGGGATCCTGGTTGAGCGTATCGGTGTAGAAGCGCAGCACGCGACCGGTTGTACCCTGGTTCTCACAGGTGTAGAGCTTGTAGTCGCCACCGATGAAGTCGTTGAGGCGAATGAAGGTTGGGAGATTCAAGCCAGTGGCGAGAACCTCGGGCGACCCTGCCGCCAGCCCGCCTACAGGCTTTGCAACGCGATAAACCGTTCCCTGGGGAGTGGGCAGATTGGTTGTGTAGTAGACGTAACCGGGAGCTAGAGGGTCACACGCGACGCCCCAGGCATTGGTTGCATCAGTGCCACTGGCAAGGACGATGGGAGATCCACACTGCTTAGAAATCGCCATGACGAAACTGTTGTTCGAAACCTTCAGTGTGTAGTACA
>JAJXVI010000423.1 GCA_021782195.1 bacterium
CGCCCCCGGATACGAGGGCGACTCGACGATGATCTCGTCGCCGGGTTCGGCCAAGCTCTGCGCGACGATCATGATTCCTTGCGTCGAGCCGGTCAGGACGATCACGTTCTTCGGCGAGACCGCCGTCGCGCCGCGCGCGTTCATGCGCGCGGCGATCGCGGTGCGTAGCGGCTCGTATCCTTCGGAGTCGCCGTACGAGAGGATGAAGCGCGGATCGCTCGCGACGCGGCCGAACGACTGCGCGAGTTCGCCGAGCGGCGAGGGCTCGTCGGGGGCGACGCCTTGCACGAACGAGATACGGCCCGCCTCTTGTTTGGCGGCGAGCTCGCCCAGAATATTCGGAAACTCGCCGACCCGCCAAGGGGGCAGCGTGATCCACCACGGCACGCCGGCCGCTCGCTCGGGTTGCCCTGCGCGCAACTGCGGCACGACGCGCGACCCCGATCCGACGCGGGCGGTGGCAACTCGGGAGGAGTTTGTGGCGTTCATGCAGGCCCGCCAGGAGCGTGCTCTGGCCGACCTGGATACCACAGCTTTCGACGTGCCCGCCGAAATTCGCGGGGTAGAGGTGCGTATTGCGCCTCCCGGCGGGTCGCTCGGTGCGTATTACATCCCCCCGTCGGAAGACCTGAAGCGGCGGGGAAGCATCTGGTACTCACTCGGTGAGACGCTTCCGATTCCGCTGTGGGATCAGGTGAGCATCGCCTATCACGAAGGTTTCCCCGGCCATCACCTGCAGTGCGGTCTGCAGGTCACTTTCCGTGAGAGGTTGAGCAAGCTGCAACGCCTGGAGGGATACTCGGGGTATGCCGAAGGCTGGGCTCTGTACTGCGAGCGCCTCATGCACGAACTTGGCTACTACGAGAAGCCGGACTATCTCCTGGGGATGCTGAGCTGTCAGATGATGCGTGCGTGTCGCGTGGTCATCGACATCGGATGCCATCTTGAGCTCCCAATTCCAGAGGATGCACCGTTCCATCCGGGCGAGCGCTGGAGCTTCGAGCTGGCCGTGGAGATGTTGGAGACGATGGCTGGCATGCCGCGCGACCACGCCGAGTCGGAGGTGACGCGCTACTTCGGATGGCCGGCTCAGGCGATTGCCTACAATGTCGGTGAGCGCCTGATCGTTTCACTGCGGCGTGAGATGGAGGCGCGCGAGGGGGAGGCATTTCGCCTCAAGGACTTCCACAATCGCGTGCTCGGTTGTGGTAACGTGGCTCTTGACCGCCTGCGCGACATCGTCCTCTCGGAGACACTTGCCGAGGTCGCCCGCGCCTGACCTCCACGCTTCGCGCGAATGCGCGACCCTGCGTACGTGTTTTCAAGCTGGCGCGCTGACGTCTGCCCGCGAGCGCTCCGGCCACCTCGAAGGAGGGGCTGGGGGCGAGCAGCGAACGACCTGCCCTTATGAAGCGTTTCCTGTCTGCCTTGATTGTTGCTGTCGTGACTCTTGTGGCCGCGTCGCGCGCCGGGACGTGCGACGTTGCCCACCTCCGGCGCCGGGTGGCCGCATTGCTTGCGGCCCACCGTTCGCAGATGGAGGCCGGGGTCGCGATTATCGACATTGAAAAAGGCCAGGCCGTGATGTTCCACGGCCACACACCGTGTCCACTGGCGTCCGTGTTCAAGCTGCCGGTCCTCGTGGAAGCCGCGCGCCAGATGACGGACAGTCGCACCCTTACCCTCGAGACCATGCTGACCATGCACGCCTGGGACCGCTGTATCGGCAGTGGCATCCTCTACCACCAACCGCCGGGAACCCGAATCAGCATGGGGCGGGCCATTGAACTGATGGAGACAATCTCCGACAATACTGCGGCAGACCTCGTGTTTCGCCGCATCGGCCTGGGCAGTGTCAATCGCATGATGCGTGCATCGGGCTTTCACGACACGGATATCTCATTGACGAATCGGGACGCGTGGCTCATCACCCTGGGGATGGGCGCTCAGTTTCGCGGGATGTCGGCCGCCGGTATTACGAAGGCGTGGCAGGACATGTCGCCGTCTCAACGCCGGCAGGCCGCGGCCCGCATCTATCGCGAGAACCGCAAGACGAGCATTGCCACCATTCGCCGCATCGAGGACGCCTCGCGTGCCCGTCCGTGGCGGGAAGACCGGGAAGTTGACGCCACGGTGGACAATCACTCCTCTCCCTACGATCTGGCGACGCTCCTGGTGCGCCTGTACCGTGGCCAGATGCTCGATCCCCACTGGACCGCGTGGTGCATGGGCGTTCTGGCGAGACAACACTACAACAGTCGGATTCCCCGTTATCTGCCGCGCGGAACCCGAATCTGGCACAAAACCGGCACGGATGAGGGCGTGGTGAACGATGCTGGCATCATCGAGGCGGGTCCGCACGATCACGTCGCGGTCGTGGTCCTGGTTCACGCGATCGTGCCCGGTGGGGCACGGATTGCGGGCACACTGATCGCGCAGATTGCCAGAGCCGCCTACGACGCGTTTCGTCCGTACACGCGTTGAGTCAACCGTCCCGGCCGTTCGCGCTTCCGGTATCCTCTTCGGCTTGCTCCCCAGCCATCATGAAGGTGGCCGTTTCTCCCCCGGCTCGTGCGAGCCTGTTGGGACGACAATCAACCTCTGGCGAGTCATGGAGGGTTGGAGAGGCGCTGGGGGAACACTGGGAGAAGAAACCGCGGGCCGGGTCATCCCCGGTATCTCACGCAGCGTGGGATGATCCACCCGCCCGTGCTTCGCTCTGTTCGGGATGCGTCGGGCCGGTGAGGGAAAGGATTCAACGCTCGATGCGTTACGCAGCCATTTTTGACATGGACGGTGTGCTCGTCGACTCCTCCGGCGCTCACTTTGTCGCCTGGAGCCGTCTCGGATCGGAAATCGGGACGCCGTTTCCGCGTACCCTGTTCGACCACACTTTTGGAATGCATAACAACCAGATCATTCCGCTCTGGCTCGGCGCGTCGGGTTCCACGGAAATCGAGCGCCTTTCCCTGCGCAAGGAGGAGATTTATCGGGCGGTCGCCTCGGATGTTCTCGAACCTCTGCCAGGCGCGGTCGCTCTCGTCCGCGCTTTACACCTGGCGGGGGTCTCGACTGCGGTGGCGTCGAGCGGTCCGCGGGCCAACGTCCTGCTCTGCGTACGCAAACTCGCTCTTGAGGACGCCTTCGACTATCTGGCGACGGGCGATGACGTCCTGCACGGCAAACCGAACCCGGAGATTTTTCTGAAGGCGATGGTGGGCCTGGGAGTACCTGCGCCGCAGTGCGTCGTCATCGAGGACGCCCCCCAGGGTGTGGCCGCCGGACTGGCGAGCGGAGCCCGCGTGGTGGCGGTGACCAGCAGCCGTCCCGCGGCCGAACTGCACGACGCCGACCGAGTTGTGGACTCGCTGACGCACCTCGGTGTGGAAGACCTGCTGTCTGTGCTGGGTGCGTAGCGTCGTGTTCAAAGGGGCGCGGACGGGGCAGATCAGGAGCTTGCGTCTCGCCGAACAGAACTTTTGGAACAAGAAAAAGAAGGCGCCTGGTCCGCCCTGACCTTCAGCGCGCTTCGGCTTCCTGCGCGGGAGGCCGGGGGCTCTGGATCAGGAGGTAGAGGCGCGACTTGAGGTTCTGCGACAGGTAGACTGGGAATGGGACCAAGAGGTAGGACGATCCCTGGCGCACGACGCGACAGCTCGTGCCGAACAGCGTACTGCGACTGGCTGGCCCACCCCAGAGGCGATGCGGCCTCTCCGCGGTC
>JAJXVI010000424.1 GCA_021782195.1 bacterium
GTATTGAGGACCGGGGTCGAGGGGACCGCAGTGACGTTGATCCCCTTGCGAGCGTAGCCCGCCGTCGCCATGTTCGAGAGGTTCTCGCCGGTGACAAGAAGACCTTGTTCCTGTACCTGCATCGTCCGGAGGGCCAGACCGAGAGCCTGCATGACGACTTCTCCTCTGTGCGCGACTGGGGACGCGTCTCATCTCTGGGCGCGTCTGCGAGGATATGGGGTGCAAAAGGCGGGGCGCTTCACTGTCCGCGTGTCTGTGGAATTTCGCATTGCCGTCAACAGCTTGCCGGGCAAGCGTCCGTCATTCGGCGGGGGCTTCGGCGAACGCGCTATACGCGGGTGTCTACCAGTCCACGTGCCCGCGGTGCGGTTGGCCCGTACCCGTTGTGGACGGGTCCCCCGATCTGTCGAAGGAATGTACGGATGGTCTGGGTGGTGATTGCAAGCATGCGATGATTGGCCTGATTGATGCGCATACATCGTTCGATGGCAACTTCGATGTCAGCCGGCAGGGGACGGGGCATGTGCGCGCTGTGGTCCCTGACCGTGACGACCAGCTCGGTCTTGCGCGGCAACAGACAGGCTACGGCGTCCGGGTCAAGGCGTACAAGGGCTTTCTGCTCGGCCTTGCATACCTTCTCCAGAGACGCGAGGGCCGTGCGCAACGCCTGTTCGTCACCGCCGGCAGTCATTGGCCAGCGGCCTCGCTGCTCTCCGCTGCTGTGAGCACAGGCTCGACGGCCTGGGCAATACGCGTCGAGTCGACGTGATAGCTTCCGCTCTGCACCTGCGCTTTGAGCTGGCTGATTCGGTCGGCGCGGAGAGAAGGTGCGTCGTTTACGGCATTGCGCAACGTTCGCACGGTCTGGGCCGCACTCGACAGGTCGACACTCGAGCCTCCCTTCTGGGTTGAGGCTGCCGCCTGGGTCCCTGGGGCAGCGAGCTGCTGGGTGAGCCCCTCGAGTCCGATCATTCCGGTGGATCTGTCGATTCTCATGATTTGCTCCAATTCTTCTTCAACCGTGGGTTGTTCTGTACCGGGCACTGTGACAATGCCATTTTATCCGCCTACACAGCTGCGGCCCGGTGCGGTTGACCCGTCCGGCCATCCCACCGAAAATACTCTTCCATCTCTCGGTATTCGCTTTCCGCTTCCCCGATCACTTGCTGACGGGCGACGTCGGTCAGTCGAAGTGCCTTCATGATGGCTTCGCTTTCCGCCTCCGACCATTCCAATCCGACCTCTCCTGGATTGGCGTTGAGAATGTCTGCCGCGGCCACTATCTGGGCTGCGAGCATGAACTCGCCGGCTTTGAACGGCTCATGGTGCCATCGAATTGCCTGGGCGAGGACGGGTGGCAGGTGCCATACTTCCGCGACCCAGAAGCCGATTTCGGCGTGCGTCGTACCCAGGTAGGTGCGTTCAAGATTGATGATGTTCCCTCGCCCCCGAGCTACCTCGAGGAGTTCGGTAAAAATGTGATGGGCGAACTGGTCAAGCACCACGTATCCAAGGTGGTGCAGAAGCCCTGCAATGAAGAGACTTTCCGCGGGCGCCTTACGCTGTCGAAGCGCCAGACTGCGAGCCAGGCAGGCGGAACGCAACGACTGCTTCCAGAGATCCGTGCGGTGGTAGATGACGGTTCCGCGTTGAAAATATGCATCGAATGCCGTCGTGCTTAAAATCGTGCGTCTCAAAGCGGTAGAGCCAATGAGCGCGATGGCGTGGGTCAGGTCGCTGATCTTGCGCGGCAGGCCGTACATCGCGGAGTTGGCAAGTCTCAAGATGCGTGCGGAGATGGCCGGGTCTCCCGAAATGATCCGTTCAAGGTCTCTCGCTCCTGACTGGGGAGCGTCCAGGACTCGGAGCAGGTCGCACAGCACGTGCGGCAGTGTGCCAAGATCACCCTGCCGTAGCTTGCGCTTGAGATAGTCCTGCAGACGTTCTGGCACGTTGTCACTCCTATCCGCGGAATTTGATTGCCCAGTTTCATCGACTACTCGGTCGTTCTCAAGTGGCTTATCGGCACCCGGGTCACGGATGTTAACCGGGTAGTCTGAAATGTCTTGGACCAAGGTCGGAAGACCATGCCGGTTAACGTTACCACCAGCTGCACCGATATGAGAGGTGAGAACGCGAGGAGGACACGCGAAATGTCAGGTATCGAGGCTTACGTGACCAGGGCGATGCGTCTTGACTCGCAGCGTCTCGACGTGCACGCACAGAACCTGGCAAACGCAGACACGCCCGGTTTTTGCAGAATGATGCTGCTGGCGCGTTCAGGCGGCGCGCAGCTGGTCGTGGACCAGACGCCCGGCCCCGTCACTCCGGTTGTCGATCCGATGCAGGTCGCCATCAACGGAAACGGCTGGTTGGCCGTGAGCAACGGCAGAGCCACCGAACTGACACGCACGGGCGACCTGATGCGCGGCGCTGACGGCCTGTTGCATACGAGACACGGGGAGACCGTGCTGGGTCAGAACGGGCCGATAAAGATCGGGACTGGCGCGGTTGACTTCAAGGCAGACGGATCTGTCTGGCAGAACGTATCCTCAGTCGGACGTATGCAGGTGGTCGTGCCGTCGGATCCGTCGTCGCTGCGTGCCGTAGGTGACGGTTACTATACGGCGAGCGGGGTCAAGCAAGCCTCGGCAACGGTCGTGAAGGGAGCGCGCGAAGCCTCCAACGTCGACGAGGTTTCCGAGGTCACGGGCCTGATTCACGCCACCAGTTTCTTCCAGATTGCACAGAAAGTCGTGTTGACCGGTGACGACGCCAACAAGAAGTTGACCGATGATGTCGGTCGCACGAGATAGCACTGCTGAGTGATCGTCGAGATTCTCGACAATAGAGAAAATCGACGGAAGTTCACACGACGGTCAGCCAGATAGGAGGAACTCCGGCAATGATGGGAGCGATGAGCATCGCGGCAACGGGAATGGGTGCGCAACAGTCGCGTATCGACCTGGTCGCGAACAACCTCGCCAACCTGAGCACCGCCGGTTTCAAGGCGAGCCAGATGTCGTTTCACGACCTTATGTCGCAGGAGGTGCGGCCGGGTGGAACGTTGCTGGCGTCGGGCGGACAGGTGCCAACATCGGTGGAGATGGGACTGGGGACCCAGGTGGCTGCGACGGAGCGCGTCTTTACCCAGGGTAGCTTCCAGCAGACAGGGAACCCGACCGACATGACCATCCAGGGAGAGGGCTTCTTCCAGGTCACGCTTCCGGATGGTACGGTGGGGTATACGCGCGACGGTTCCTTCAGCAAGGACTCCCAGGGCAACCTCGTGACAGCGGAAGGGTACATCCTCTCGCCCCCTGTGACGATTCCCGCAAACGCGACCAATATCAGCGTCAGTTCCGACGGGAAGGTGAGCGTGACGGTGCCTGGACAGTCAGCGCCCCAGCAGGTCGGACAGTTGACACTTGCCACCTTTCCCAACGACCAGGGCCTGCAGGCAGCTGGGAACAACGTCTACCTCCAGACCGCGGCGTCTGGTACGCCGGTGACCGGCAATCCCGCTGCACAGGGGTTCGGGTCGGTGATGCAGGGTTACCTCGAGGGCTCCAACGTCAGCGAGGTCAACGAGATGATCAACATGATTTCTGCCCAGCATGCATATGAGGTGAATGCCAAGGTCATCTCCAGCGCCGATCAGATGCTCAGCATCGTGGCGGAGATGAAACGATGAGCATGCCTCGACGTGGCGTAACC
>JAJXVI010000425.1 GCA_021782195.1 bacterium
ACTCGCACCGAAACAGAACGGGCACGAGGTCAGAACTGACGGATCTCCTCGGCCAGGTACGGCACGACCTTGTCAAGTGCGACACGCACCTGCGCACCGGTGTCGCGGTCTCGTACGGTCGCCGACCCGTCATCCTTTGACTGCCCGTCGACGGTCACGCAGAAAGGAGTTCCGGCCTCGTCCATTCGAGCGTAGCGCTTTCCGATCGACTGCTTCTCGTCAAACTGGGCCGACCCGACGGCTCGTCGAAACTCGCGGAAAAGCTTCTCCGCGATTTCCGGAAGGCCATCCTTGTTAACCAGGGGAAAGAAGCCCGCCTTGATGGGAGCCACGCGAGGGTGGAAGCGCATCAGTTCCGGACTCGGACGGGACTCGTCGACATCGTAGGCCTCACAGATCACGGCAAGCAGACCACGCGTCAGGCCGGCGGCAGGTTCGATGACGTGAGGCACGTAGCGCTCGTTTCTGACGGTATCGAAATACTCCATCTTCACGCCGCTGTGCTTGATGTGCTGGTTCAGGTCGTAGTTGCTGCGATAGGCAATCCCCTCGAGTTCCGAAAAGCCCTTCTCCCCACTGAACGGGAAGGCGTACTCGACGTCGGCGCAACCGCCAGCCTCCTTCGCATAGTGCGCCAGTTCGTCCTGAGTGTGGTCACGCAGGCGCAGACGCTCCCCCGCGAGGCCGAGTGAGCACCAGAAATCGTAGCGGGTCTTGCGCCAGAAATGGTACCAGTCGTCTGCCTCGCTCGGGTGACAGAAGAACTCGAGTTCCATCATCTCGAACTCGCGTGATCGGAAGATGAAGTTGCGCGGAGTAATCTCGTTGCGGAACCCCTTGCCAATCTGGGCGATTCCGAAAGGCACCTTGACCCGCGTCGTATCAAGGATGTTCTTGAAGTTGTAGAACATCCCCTGAGCGGTTTCCGGACGCAGGTACGCGGTCGACGACGGGTCTTCGAGAGCGCCGACATAGGTCTTGAACATGAGGTTGAACGTGCGGGGCTCGGTCAGCTGACACTGGTCGTGCTGACCGGCAAGCTTGCTCGGTTTCTGCGGACAGGGCGAGTCGTCAAGCTGATCGGCGCGAAAACGCGCCTTGCACATCTTGCAATCGACCATCGGGTCTGCAAAGGACTCAACGTGACCGCTGGCCTCCCAGATCCGGGGATGGCTGATGATAGCGCAGTCGAGACCCACGATGTCGAGTTCCCGACCGTCCGGCCCGGTGGGCGGGTTCCGCACCATGACGTTCCACCAGTGATCGCGCAGGTTGTTCTTGAGTTCGACCCCGAGCGGGCCATAGTCCCAGAAGCCATTCAGGCCCCCGTAGACCTCCGACGACTGAAAGATGAAGCCACGTCGCTTGCACAGAGCGACAATCTTTTCCATCAATGCGCTTCCACTGGGACGAGCCATTCGACCTTGCGACTCCTTGCAACGGGATCGGTCCACCGTGCAGTTTCCTGCTCGCGCCTGCACGCGGCAGGGCGCCCGTCGGCGACGACGGCGCGGGGACGGCGTTAGGGTTTCGCCCAACGGTCGCGCCCCCCTCCCGTGTGTGCGAAACAACGCTCCGCACCGGCCGCTTCTCTCGAAATGCATTCGAACGTGCTACAATGAAGCGCGAGCTTCATCGGGATTCGAGAACACGATCCGACCCGCCGCACACGCCCCGCAAACCACTGCAAAGCGAACAAAGATGAACTTCCGACCCGCGCAATCGCGCTCCCTGAGAATCGTTGTGGTGCTGGCAATCATCCTGACAGGTGCCATCACGGTGTTTACCCGGATGCGAAGGTCAAGTCTCCCTCCCAGGCACATCTTCTTGTTCTGCCTGAGCGGCCTTCGCACTTCGGATCTCGACACGTACGCCCCCCCTTCGAGTCGCTCCTCCTCGTCACCCGTGATCGATGCAATCGCCGGGAAGGGTGTCCTGTTCGAGCACGACTATGCCCAGTCTGATAGCGCTCTGTTCTCCCAGGCCTCGGTGATTTCATCACGATTCTCCAGTGAAATCGCTCCTATCCACCGTCGTGGATACGTGCTGGCGCAGTCGGTGCCCACGCTGCCTCGCGTCCTCTGGGCCCATGACTGGCAGACGGCGATATTTTGTGGAAACCGGGCGCTTGCGTCCTCGCACGGTTTCCACGCAGGCTTCAACACGAATGGGTGCGACCCGGCCCGCGGCAACTTTCGTGACCTTCTCCCCCGGGCGCTTGCGTGGACCCGCGCCCACCACGGGCAACGCACCATGGTCTTGATACAGGGCAATGACTGCGCGGAAGGTGGCGGTGAGGTTTCGCAGGTCGACTCGCAAATCGGGACCTTTCTTTCGCAGCTGGCATCCGAAGGCATGACCCGCGCCAACTCCCTGTTCGTGATCTACTCCGACTACGGCCACCAGCCATCTTCCAGGAGGGTTCGCACCCCCTGGCAAAACCTGCTTCCCGACCACCTGCACGTTCCACTGATCGTGTGGGGAGAGGGGATCCAGCGTGGCAGACGATACAGGGGGGTTGTCCAGAACCTGGATATCACGCCAACGGTACTGGGTCTGCTCCACCTCGTACCCCCGGCAAGAATGCGCGGATTCAACCGCGGCCCGTGGCTTGAAGCAGACAGTCCGGTCAGCCCTCCCCCGGCAGAAGCCCTGCCCTCGACAGTTGCCTTCAGCGAGTCTGGGGGAGGCCTGGCCGCCGTCATCACCCGCCGCCACGAGCTGATTGCCGGAAAGGCCCCGCCCGGAACGCTGGATATGCTCGAACGCCTGCAGGAACCACCCGACCCGTCAAGATTCGCGCTTTTCGACCTCTCCGCCGGAGGTCCAGGGGACGCGGACGTTTCTGGCAACCTCGTCAGCGACAGCGCGCAGCGCGCGACCTTCTGGCGGCTGCAGGCTCTGCTCCTGGCACAACAACGCGTGGCGAAGGCGAACCAGCCGGTAAAGAACACGGCGCCGCGAAAACTCGACCCGAAGCTTCGCCGTGAACTCGAAATTCACGGCTACTGGTAGATCTCGCGCAACCGTGGATGAAACGCGGATCAACCGAAAGCTACGGGTAGACCAAGCGCCTTTCGAATCACGGCGATCTGGCCGGCGTGAAAGCCCTCGTGCCAGATGTGCGCGTCGAGCACGCACCCGAGGTTCGGTGCAAACGCGGCAATGGGTCCGGACGTCTCACGGGAAAGGTCGTGCTCGTCAATCTCGTCGAGGCGTTCCAGAAACCGGGCCTGACTGCGGGCGAGGGCTTCCAGGATCTCCTCACGCCCGGGGTAGAGTGCACGGTCCGAAAGCGGGCCACGCGCCAGAAGCTCGTCGTGGCACGCGTGGTCGCGTTGCGGGTCGCCAAGCGCCGTCGGTCCCCAGTCTTGGGCAACCAGCAGGTGGAGAAGTGTCCAGGCAACGTGATTGGCCCCCTCAAACGGTTGCCAGGTCCACAGGTGGTCAGGAATCGACTCCACCAGGCCGAGCGTCTGTCGACGAGCAGTGACGATGCCGGTGCGCAGCTGGGAGACGCGTCCGTTCACGAGGCGTCTCCCGCCAACGGAACCGAGGAAGGTCGGATCACAACGCTCCAGGCTTGCGACCTGAAATGACCACCCAGCGCCAGGTGTCCCGAACCTCGTCTTCTCCAACCACTATGTGCCGAATCTCGCGAATCTCCGGCGGGGTCTCCTGGTAGAAACGAAAGACATCGTTGCCGCCGCCCTGC
>JAJXVI010000426.1 GCA_021782195.1 bacterium
GCCAATGACTCGAGTTCCGTGTGCAGTGCCTGCGAGAAATTCATCGACCTTGGAGGTCGTCCGGTTGAATACGGCCACGGTAAATCCGTGGTCGTCCATGTTCATGACGAGGTTCTGGCCCATGACAGCCAGACCGATAAGTCCGATGTCCGCTGTTGCTGCCAACAAAGTGCCCTCCCAGGAGTGGATTGCGGGGGCTTCTCCCCTGCAGCGTGTCCTCCTGCCAGGCGCGTCGGGCTCGCGGCATCTTGCGCGCGGGGCGCGGGGAACGCGCGGGGCGCGGGGCGCGGGGCGCGGGGAACGAGAGCAACGCCAGGAACGCCTGGTTTCAGACGATGTGCATGCTGGAGTTCAGGTATTTTTGCACCGAACGAACACGCTCATTGATTGCCGCAGCGATCTCCATAAAGTCGGGAAAGAAGAGCCCGTCAAAACTCTTGCGACGCCCCGCGATATAGACAATCTGAACTTTTATGATCCCGAAGCGCGGCGTTTCGGGGTAGACCTCGTCCCAGCCAGACGTGAGCATGGCGTCTCCGTCCTGCCAGATGATTCGCTGCGGTTCAACCGTGATCACGCGTCGGGCGATGGAAAAGTACAGGAAGAAGCTGCTCGCGAACATGGCGAAACTGAAGAGCCAGCACAGTGTAACCAGCAGGACCCGTATGCTCATGTCGCCAGGTGGAAGCAGCTGTTTGTAGTAGTAGCCCATCCAGACAGCAACCAGTCCGGGCAACCACGGCGCGACGCAGCACATCATGAGTCGCTGCATGTTGGGTTTAAAGACCCGGCGCGTGACGCGGACCTCGGGGGCCTGGGCAGGCATCGTACGCTGGACGCGTTTGAGCACGCCCAGTTCGGCTTCCGGTATCTTCCAGAGATGCGGGTTGTCGTCTTTTAGTCGTGCCACTGATTTCGTGCCTCGGAACTTGCAGCCTTCTCTGTATGATTCGGCGACGGGCAGCAAGGATCCTCGGTTCACGTCACGACGACATCATTCAGAAGTCCTGAAAATCGACGCGAGGCCGCACTGTGAACGGTGAGAAGCGCGCTGACCTCGTCGAGGGGTCAGCGCGAGCGTCGCGGATTCCCCGTCCAACCATCTGGCGCACGCAGGGTTCGCAGGAGCGGTGGTCGACGGGTCAGCGCGAGCGTCGCGGATTCCCCTTTGCAAGCATTCCCCGGAGTCGCTTCTGCTTGCGCGTCGGCCGCGACGATACGGCCTGTTCCACCGCGAACTCAAATTCGAAACCGCGAATCGTGACTGCGGCGCCGTGCGTTGCGCCGGCCTGCTTGAGCGCGTCCTCGACACCCATCCGCTCAAGGCGGTGCTGAAGCCAGCGAACCCCCTCGTCGTTCGTAAGGTCGGTCATGGCGACCATGCGCTCGAGGGCGCGTCCCTCAACCCGAAACACGTCCCCGTCCCTCCGAACGGTAAAGCGGGCGGGAACGCTCCTCCCCGACCGTCGGGAGGGCGGCACGAGGACTGCGTCGCGCTCAATCACTTCCCCTCCGGCGTCTCGGGGGTCGCCTATCGGGTCAGGCCGGGAAGCGTCAGCAAACGGCGCATCAGCTTCGAGGCCGTCGGCAGGCAGCGACTCGGGAAGCACGTCACTGTCGCCGGTTTCGCGATCTTCCGCAGCCAGGATCTCCGCCAGGGAGTCGTCGGAGAGGTCTTCGATAAAGCTCGAGGACTCGCGTTCACGGGCCAGTTCGTCAGCAACGCGCTTGATCAACTCGGCGAGGCCCTCCCCCTCGAGCGCGGAAATGAGGAGAGGGTTCATCCCGGCTTCACGATAGGCGTCAAGAACTTTTTCACGCGCCTCGGGAGAGAGCAGATCCGACTTGTTGAGGACGACAACCTCCACGCGACTGTCGAGCCCCTTGCCGTAGAGGCGCAACTCCTCGCGAATGGTGATGTACGGACGTAGAGGGTCGTCGGCGGGAATGTTCGAGGCATCGACCAGGTGAACAAGGGCACGCGTACGTTCCACGTGGCGAAGAAAGCGGTCGCCGAGGCCAACGCCTCCGTGTGCCCCCTCGATAAGTCCCGGGATGTCAGCAAAAACGGCGCGATGCAGGTCGTCAAGCCAGACCATTCCCAGATTGGGGACCAGGGTGGTGAACGGATAGTCAGCAATCTTGGGCGTTGCGCGCGAGATGCGTGAGAGCAGCGTTGACTTTCCTGCGTTGGGGAAACCGATGATGCCAACCTGGGCGATCATCTTGAGTACAAGGCGCAACCAGCGCTCCTCACCCGGTTCACCGCGTTGCGCAAAACGCGGCAGGCGATAGACGTGCGAGGCAAAGGAGGCATTTCCGCGGCCGCCGATACCACCGCGTGCAGCCACGTACAGCTGGCCGGGCCAGGCGAGGTCAGCCAGGATTTCGCCGGTTTCGGGGATCGTGACGAGCGTCCCACGTGGGACGTGAAGCTGCAGGTCGTTTGCATTCTGTCCGTTGCAGCGGCTGCCCATGCCGTGTTGGCCGTGGCTGGCCTTGAAGTGCACGCCGTGCAGAAAGTCGTTGAGCGTATGAAGGTTCTCGTCAGCCACCAGGTAGATGTTTCCCCCACGTCCCCCGTTGCCTCCGCTCGGTCCGCCCTTCGGCATGTACTTTTCGCGATGAAAGGCGATGCAACCGTTGCCACCGTCACCGGCTTTGAAATAGACCTTGACCTCGTCGAGGAAACGCTGCTGGCTCATGGAGACCCCATATCTTGGTCAGTGCGAGCACGATGTCGCACCGTGTGGATGTCGGACGCCCGTACGCAAGAATTCGCGTGCCAGGCGTTACGGGCAATTCCTGAAGTGACCACCGCGCGCAGGATGTTGTCGGGACACACAGGATGCTGTCGGGACACGGCCCAGGCGTTCTGGTGCGTGGAGGGCAGTCGACGACGCGGTGGCCGTGGCGGGGTGGCCGTGGCGCGGTGGTTGCACGCCACGCGTTGTCGGGACGCGATCGCGGCGTTCGGACAACGCCTGTGGGAACAGAAGCGTGACAGGTGAAACGAAGGAAGGCCCACAGACAGGCTGTGGGCCCATGTTCAGCGCCATTTGCTGAGGGCGCCGAGGAAGGGTTGCTAGCCGACGGCGACGGGCTCGAGAACAGCGGGCTCTTCCGCTACCGGAACCACGACGTTCACGTGCTTGCGGTTACGTCGCTCGGTGAACTCCACCATTCCATCGGCAATGGCGAACAGGGTGTAATCTGAGCCCATCCCTACGTTCTTGCCGGGGTAGAATCGGGTTCCTCGCTGCCGAACAATGATGTTGCCGGCCTGTGCGAACTGCCCCCCGAAGATCTTCACACCGAGTCGCTTGGCATTGCTGTCACGCCCGTTGCGCGTGCTGCCCAGGCCCTTCTTGTGGGCAAAAAGCTGGAAGTCGAAAACAAACATCGGATTTCCTCCAAGGTACCCTGGGCGCTCTGAAGCGTGCGCTTTCGACAGGGCTGCGATAAGCCCCGATATTGTAGCACAGGCATCATCAGAGTGCAAGATCGACCTGGCACTCACAGTCCCCACAGTCGCAGGCACGCCCCCCCCCACGCCGACGAACCCGCGGTCCCCACACCGACGAACCCGCGGTCCCCACGCCGACGAACCCGCGGTCCCCACACCGACGAACGCGCAGTCCCCACACCGACGAACCCGCGGTCCCCACGCCGACGAACCCGCGGTCCCCACACCGACGAACCCGCGGTC
>JAJXVI010000427.1 GCA_021782195.1 bacterium
TCGTAGAGCCTGGCCGGGCGGACCTCGAGATCCTTCGCCGCGAGCAGGTGGTTACAGACGACGTCTGGCCTCGCTATGAGCGTGTGGTTGAGCAGTTGTTGTCCATTGCCAGACGGCGTTTGCAGGGGACGGAGATGATCCGCATTCACGGTGACTTTCATCGTGGCAACCTTCTGATGCCATCCCTCGGGCCGGTCGTGGTGGATTTTGACGACATGGCCATGGGGCCGCCCGTGCAGGATGTCTGGATGCTCCTGCCCGGACGTGACCCCGAGTCGCTCGAACTGCGTGATGCCTTCCTTCACGCCTACGAGCGTCAGCGTCCTTTTGACCGTCGCGCTCTGGGACTTGTCGAACTGTTGCGCGCGCTGCGCTATGTTCGCTACGCGGCCTGGTTGGCTGCGCGCCGGCATGACCCGGCCTTCAAGCGCGTGCTCCTCGAGTACGGTACTTCGACTTACTGGCGCCAGGAACTGGCCGAACTGGCGGCGCAGTTGCGTCTGTGTGAGGCTGCGGGTCCTCGCGCCGTTTCCCCCACGATTTCGGCGTAAGTGTAACATCTTCTGCTTGATCTCACCGGGATCTGAGGACTATAATCCCGGCAGATCGCGTGCAGGAGTAAGATATGGCTCTCGGCCCCATTTCCAACGATGCGCTGTCGCGTCAGATTGCCCGTGGAGGGTTGCGTGTCGAGGCGTCGGCCCTGGGTGCCGAGGCCCTGACTCGGAAGGCAGGCGCGCAAGCCGCGGCCGAGGAGCCGCAGGTCGGCGAAAGCGTTCTCGACGTTGCCGCGCCGTTTTCCGCTTCTTCCTCGTGCGAAGAGCCTCCGGTCGCGCAGCAGCGGACGCGCGACTTCTTCGATGGCCCGCTCCTGATGACCCCCGAAGGCTTCACGGCGGCCACTGCCGAGCGAACGGCGGAGGGAGCCACCGGCGTACCGTGTCGCCTGAGCCACGCGCAGCACTGTCAACTGCAGGACGAGGCTCGTCTAAAGGGCACGCAGACGATCACCCTTCGAGACGGCGGTGGCATTGACCACGTTGTCCGAATCCACGGAGCTTCTCCCGTCGAGTGCAAGCGCGTGGAACGGGCCCTGTGTGATCTTGGGCGGTGTGACACGTACGGAATGGTCCTGCCCTCGGTCGCAGACGTGCACGTCATCGATACCCTTGGCACAAGCCAGAACGGCCGTCCTGTGCTTGGAACTGCCGTAAAGCGCGAGGGTGGGGTGACCACGATTTCCCTTTCGCGTCTACAGGGACAGGGGTCACGAAATCCGATCGAGTCGCTGGATCACGTCAAGCGTGTGCTCTATCACGAAGTCGGCCACTCCGTCGATACCCGCTACAATCTTTCCGGCAGCGCGGAGTGTGGTTTCGGTCGCGGTGATAGCGACAAAATCGGGGCCGGAGGCGACTTTGTCAGCCGCTATGCGCGCACAAATGCTCGCGAAGACTATGCGGAGACCTTCTCCAATTTCTATACCTCGCGCTCGTCCGCGCTCTTCGACGGTTGCAGCGATGCTGACGTCATTCACATGAACCTCTACGGGGACGACGGGTCGAGCCGGGTTTCACAAAAAATGGCGTATGTCCCCCGCAGCCTCGGACCCGCCACCTTGCTGAAAGACTACGTGATGGGCCTGGCTACCAACCACCCGCATTACGACGGAATCGGCAGGTTCACGCGCGCCTATTTTGGAGACCCGTCGGTTCGCGCGTCGATGGTTTCCGATCTGGCGCAGTCTCATCCGCGGGTCACGCCGAAGATGCTTGACGTCTTCATGGAGAGGACGGCGAAGTTGCTCAAACTTGACGTCGGCTCTGTTGGGGGGGGAAATCCTGGGATGCCCGGAGGCGCGTCTCCGAGCGCGCCCGGCGAGCGATTCGCGCTGTGATTCACTGGCGTCTTCACCGTCTTGTGATGGGGCCTCACGGATGGGAAACAGGGCCATTGGTCGGGGAGGTTGTCGCCGCAGACGGAACCGGCCACCTCCTGATCCACGACGACGCAATGCGGGAGCCTCTGGAGGATCTGTTCCTCTTCGATCAGGTGTGCATCGAGGAGCGTGAGAGCCTGGAGGGTGGCGCCGGGTCGGCGATTGCCGGTGACGTTCTTCCTCCCTGGCGGGCTGACACGCTTGAAGTGGTGAAGCGACGCCTTCCGACGCTTGGCCTTCTCGCCGAGGACGTTCCCATACCCTGAAGACGTGGCCCCTGAGGGGGCGTTCCGCGAAATTCGGTTGCGCGGACGACACGGGGCCCCGCGCGTTTGGCGTAGAGTTCGGAGCCTCGGCGCGGGCGGAACGGTCAGTGACGCTCGAGGCCTGTGGTGGAACTGAATCCGAAGATACGGAAACCATGCACGGATGGATTCGGACACCCGATCTCAAAACCTCGGCTGGTTGCTTGATAGAAGTAGGGCTTGCCGGTGGCCGGGCAGACCGGCAGGACTTTCAGATATCTCGGGACGAGTTGTGAGAGCTTCTCCGGAAATTGATTGCGGTGGTCGCGGTTGTACTGATTGATCGCGGAGGCGACGACGCGCATTCGTTCCGCACACTCGACGGTGTCGCGGCGCTTCTTCTGCGCCTGTGCAAGTCGGGTCATCCACGCCCAGTTGACCTGGTGAACCTGCAAACGGTCGACGCCGTAGCTTTGCGGGCGTGGTACACGAAGGCGATACCGGGTGTGATCCGACGAGGGGATGTACACGAAATCTCTTCCCGTGGCCGGGTCGGTGGGGAGTTGAAGCTGCGGTTCGCCGGGGCCCGCGCCCAGATTGAACTGTTTGATCATGGTGCTCAATCGGTCCGGATACTCCCCGTGGTCGAGATAGTAAAATTCAAGCACGGCCTGTATCTTGCCGAGGGCGCCGACAGCTCTTTCGATGTTGGCGCCAGTAGACGACGCGGCGCTGCCTGGCGTCGGTTCGTGTTGTCCGTGCGCGCGCGCCGGAACTGACGTGAGCGCGATGAGCAGACAGAGTAGAATGGGAAGGATGACTGGGACGACGCGGCGATGGCGCATGGGAACGACTCCTTCAAAGCTGCAATGCGGAAATTCCACGCTCGATTGGTGGTGCCCTGCGCGTGCCGGACGCGAGGCGCTTGTTGAGAACCCGACGCGACGGGTCGGGCGGGAGCGGGTGCGTCGGAGGGGAGGCCCGAAAAAAATGAAGGGCCCCGTCTATGATACGGGGCCGCAAACTCCGGATTGTCTGTTGGCTCCGGGGAGCCACGAGCCAACCCGGTTGACGTGGACAGGGCTCCTGCCCCGACCACGCCGTGGGGGTCGACCGGGAGAAAGTGCCTGTCACTTTCGCCCGTACCTGTTGGACCGTGACCGATGACTCCCGCTTACGTCGCCTTCTGACAGGCAGCAGACCGCGTGGCGAGGAGACAACGCCTGAAGGCGGGCCGTGTCCGCCGAGCATTCTCCGACCGGTCTACCAGACTCCGGTCTCCAGATATTCGTGAATCGAGGCGGCGGCGTTGCGGCCGGCCCCCATGGCGCGAATCACGGTTGCGGCGCCAAGCACGATGTCGCCACCGGCAAAGACGCCCTCCAGTGAGGTGCGTCCGGAGTCGCCGTGCGCCAGGATCTTGCCACGGTTGGTGTCGAGGCCTGGGGTGGTGCGGGGCACGAGCGGATTGGGGCCGTTTCCGATGGCGATGACCACCATGTCCGAGGGATTAT
>JAJXVI010000428.1:0-2119 GCA_021782195.1 bacterium
GGAAGCTGCCCCAGCACGGGAGGTGTGACACGAGGGATCGGCGAGCAATGGAAAAATCCAGGCCCTTGGATCGGGGCACGTGAGGGCAACACCTTTTCGGGTGCCGCGCCAGAGGGGGCGTCCCGCGCGGAGTGAAGTCGCGTAGGATGCAACCCCGGCCAGGAGGAGATCGTCCGGCAACCGGTCGCCGAGGGTGGGTTGGTGCAGCCGGGTGCGTGACGAGTTGTTGACGGCCAGGGCCGGAGTGGGCGCAGCGATCTCGAGTTGTGCCGAGCGAACATTCTGGGGAGTATGGATGGCGGCAAAGAGGAGGGGAGAGGGGGTCAGGTTCCGACCGTGAGCACGGGGGGCGTGCGGAATGATGGCGGAGGAGGGGGGGGATGTGCCGCCGGCGTCGACGGAGTCATCGGTCGGACCGGCGGGCGTGAGGGTTGCGCGCATCAGGCCGAGGCGCACGTCGAGCAGGGCTTCCTTCTCCACGCCTGGCCCGGGGCGGGCCTTGATGCCCGACCACGGAGAGCACCAGGCGCAGTGCGGATGCGGCAGGAAGCGATGATCGGAGAAAGAGCCGTCGGCAGCAATGACGCGTGCTGTACCCGGGTCGGTACCGAGAATGTCCATCGCGGTCCACAGCAGCATGACCCGTTCCTCGTCAGTCGGAGGGGGCATTGGTCGCTCGGGGAACTGGAGGCTGTCGAGCCAGTCAAAATCCAGGGCTGTGTTCGAACTGAGCCCGAGCATGCGTAGTTCCAGGCATCGCCAGCACGGACTGGGGTCTTCGACTGGAAAGTATGCGGCCAGGGCGCGGGGGGCGCCGGACGGGGAAGGTGCACCGGTGGTTGTTGGTGCCGCTCCAGAGCTTTGATGCACGTGCGGACCAGAAGGGATTCCTCCAAGCACGAGGGAGTAGGCAATCTTTTTTCGGTGAAGGAAGCGACCGAGGGCCGGGTAGGGGGTTCGGAAGCCGGGCCAGGCGATCAGCAGGGCCAGGTTGCAGTGACGGAATTCGGTCTTCAGGGTCTCATCGAGAAACGCGTCGAGTGCGGCCGAGGGCGCGGTGAGGGCCCCTCCCCGCGCCGCATCCCCCTTCGTGTCGGGGGAGCGCACGCGTTCATTGTGGAACGGTCGTCCTTCTGGAAAGGGGCCGGCCATGAGCACATTGTCCTGTACAACAAACCGCGCGTCGCTGATTCCATCGCTCGGATACGTGGCGCTGGAGACCGGTGGGGGGAGTGGGGTGATGTTCATCGGTCGGAGTGGCTCCCTGGTGGTCTGGGGGGCGACTGGGCTGCGCCAGAAAAACAGCGAGCGTTCCAGACGCGTTCGAGGCAATCCTGAAAGGTTGCGCTACGCAAGGAGAAAAGCGTCTTCCATGTCGCGCATGTGGGCTTTTGCAGAGGCAAGCGGGTCGCTGGAAGCAGTGATGGGGCGACCCGTCAGGAGGTACGAGGCACCGGCCCGCATGGCGCGTATCGGACTCGAGATGCGGGCCTGATCGTCGTCAGGGAGTGCCTGTCGGCGGATTCCAGGTGTCACGACAATGAAGTCTGACCCGAACTCCTCACGGATTCCGCGCACTTCGAGCGGCGAGGCGAGGACGCCGTCGAGTCCGGCGTCTCGACACAGCCGTGCCAGTTGTAGCACGGTGCTGCCGACTGGATCGCTCGAGTCACGTCCAAGGTCGATTTCGCGCAACGCGGATTCCTCAAGGTGCGTGAGGACCGTGACGCCGAGGAGCTTCGGACGAGGCTGGCCTGCCTGCGATGCGGCTACGGTCACGGCCTTTCTGGCTTCCTCGAGCATGCGGGGGCCACCGGACGCGTGCACGTCAAGCATGAAAACGCCGGGGCGGATAAGTCGGGCAATGGTGGCGGCCACGCTGTGCGGCAGATCGTGGAGTTTGAGGTCAACAAAGATCCGCGCTCCTCGGCTGGCAAGTGTATCGAGAATGGACACACCGCAGCTCACCAGAAGCTCCGGGCCAGCCGCAAACCGGGTCACAGCAGGCAGCAGGGCATCGACGGTTGCGAGCGCGTCGGCGCGACTGGATCCTTCGAGGGCGACGATGAGTTTCTCGCTGTGCGACAGGAGGCGTTTGCCTTCCATGATTCGTTCATCC
>JAJXVI010000428.1:2129-3683 GCA_021782195.1 bacterium
TTTGGGTCGGAAGGAAACCTCGCCCCGTCTCCGTCGAGGGAGGGGGCTTGAAGGCTGCGGACCGGGCGCATCTGTCTCCACCCGTGGAGGTGTTCGGAGGCCCGCAACGTTGCACACCTTTCGCGATTCTATTCCCCGGAGAAAGGCGCCTGCCTCTTCTCCGGGACGCAGGCTTGCATCTTCGCGAACCTGACGCTTTCTACTGTAGACACCCGATATCGGTCTCGGGTGCTGCAATATTGACATTCCGTTCCTGACTTCCTATACTGAGTTAGTCAACACTAAATCACGAGCTAGACATACTTAATGTGTGACCTGGCGAGCGGGAGGAAAGGCTGTTGAAAGAAGCCGGAACCATATCCGCAAGCGTCGAGGACTATCTGACTGCCATCTATCGGCTGACGCCGGCCGGCAAGCCAGTTGGCCCCGCGCGGTTGGCGGAATTCATGGGACTTTCGGCACCCTCAATCACGATCATGATCAAGCGGTTGAGCGAGCAGGGCCTTGTCGTCAAGGACAACGCGCGTGGGGTCGCGCTCTCCGACCAGGGCGAGAACCTCGCCCTGTCGGTCCTTCGCAGACATCGACTGGCGGAATGCTTCCTGGTCAATATCCTGGGTATCGACTGGGCCCTCGCGCACGTGGAGGCGCACCGTTTCGAACATGCTTTTTCCGATGTGGTGACTGACGCACTTGAGCGCTTTCTTGGTTACCCGAAGGCCTGTCCGCACGGGAATCCGATTCCGGACAGGCAGGGGAATGTACCCGAGAGCGACGTCGTTCCGTTGAGCGTGATGCTCCCTCCCGCTCTGGCGCGTGTGGCGTGCGTCGATGACCGGGACACGTCCATCCTGTGCTGGCTTGCCGGCGTAGGGCTGGTACCCGGCGTCGAGGTGCGAGTCGAGCAGGTCGACCCTTCGGGGGCGGTGCTGTTGCGTGTTGGCGATCGTAGCGTGGCTGCGGGTCCGGAGATTGTGATGAATGTCCTGGTCAGGAAAGTGGAGACGAGTGTTTATGCTTGAATATGCCCCCGACCGGCAGGTAGCCGTGCGACCGTTGGGTACGTTGTGCAAGGGAGAAAGCGGGGTCGTTGCTGCGCTGGTAGATACGGGCAGCGCATACTGGCGGTCGGGTGAACTGACCGACCGCCTGTTGGAGATGGGATTCATCGAGGGAACACCGGTGGAGATTCTCCACGAGGGACCGATCGGCCGCGATCCCGTGGGAATTCGCCTGCACAACAGCGTGATTGCGTTGCGACGGAGCGAGGCGAATGCAATTCTGGTGACTGACTGAAATGGGTTCTGCGACCACGTTCTTGCCGCTGGTGGCACTTGTCGGGAATCCGAACTGTGGAAAGACGGCACTCTTCAATGCGTTGACGGGAAGTCGCCAGAAGACGGCGAACTATGCGGGAGTCACGGTGGAACGCAAGGAGGGGGCGCTCGTTACCCCGACCGGACGACGTATTCGTTGCCTCGATCTGCCTGGAACGTACAGTCTCCGTCCGCGCAGTCCGGACGAGCAGGTGACACACGACGTGGTGGTCGGTGT
>JAJXVI010000429.1 GCA_021782195.1 bacterium
GCGCCGTCTTCAAAGACCCGGTTGCAATGGGCGCAAGCGCTCGGATGATAGTCGTAACTCGCACTGAGCATTTCTGGCGCCGCCATCTCACGCTGATGCGGAGGATGTCCGGGCTGGCCGCCACGGCGTCGGCCGGAGGGCTGTTTCTTGACACGCACGGGCTTCGCCCACGGCGCATCCGAGGAAGGTGGCCTGGAAGAGTTCGAGGAGTTCAAACCGAGTTTCGCCTCCAGGTCGCGAACGCGCTCCTTCAACGCCTTGACGCTTGCCGCGAGTCTGACGAGAATCGCTCGCCCCCCGGTTCACACGATTCCAGGAACTCAGACGTGAGTTCAAAGTCAGACGGCGCAACATTCTCGGCCATCCACGTCTATTCCGGACCCGGCCTGAAAGTCCTTCAATATCCAAGAAATCTTTTGCAACCCGTGAACGGTTACCTTTTTTGTCAGAGGTGGCCGCGCAGTGCTGTCGGGCGGATACTGTGTCTTGAGCGAGAAGGCGTGACCCGGGAAGCGCGCCTTCCCGCACCGCGACGCACCTTGCACGGTCAGGGGCAACGTTGCCTGCCAGGTGTTACGACGAAGGACTGTGCGATTGCGCCACGCGTCTACGTTGCCCAGCACCGACGAAAAGCAGGGTCCCGCACAGGAGCATCCGCACCAACGGCGGCTCGGGAACGACGGTAAGCGCCGTTGTGAAGTATGCTACTCCGTTCAGTGAGTCTTCCATCCAGGTGGCAGAGGGTGAGACCAGCGGATTGACGAGGGCCGGATTGCCACCGTTTCCATTGTCGCTGACAAAGCTGCTCTGGTAGTTGACGCCGAAGCCGGTTCGGCTCTCGTACCAGACGGAGAAGTCGAGGCTTGTCAGCAACTGGCTTGTGGAACCGTTCGCGAAGGCAAAGCCGCTGTTGGCAGACAGCGTGAACGTACCGGCAAGTGCCTCACCGCTCGGGGGATTGAGATAGAAGTGCAGGTAGTTCGTGACCCCCGGGGTCAGCACCGCTGACAGGTTCAGAGGTTGCCAGAGACCGTTGCTGGTACCGAGCAGCGTCCCCGCCGTGGTGTCGCTGGTGCTGACGTAGACGTCAATCGGCTGGGCGTAGAAGGCAAGGTTGATGGTTACACTGGGAGCGGCGCTTGCAGCTCGAGGCGCGAACGCAGCCACCAGGAGCAGAGTCAGCAGGGCAACCGTGGCGATCTTGCTCATCTTTGGAGATCCTTCGTGATGCTGCGTTTCGAGGAGGGGAGTCGAACGGCCTCTCCTGCTGGTCCAGGCGTCCTGGGGGGCAGCAGGAGAAGAACGACCCATCTGTTCTTTGCGGGGCCTTCAAGCCGATGCACCCCGCAGATGTGAACCCGACCCGCACCTTCAGCGGAACATGGCGGTATCACCGACGCCCTCGCGCACAACCACGGGGTTGTCGTCAATCAGGTCGATGATGGAAGAGAGATGCGGGGGCAGGTAGCCGCAGTCGATGAACAGGTCGACGTCGGAACCAAAGGTCGTCTCGATCTCCTCGGGGTCGGTGACCACTTCCTCGTCCTCGAAATTAGCACTCGTCGTGATGATCGGGTTGCCCAGTGCTTCCACGATCTCAAGGCAGATCGGGTTGTCGGGGACACGGATGCCGACCGTCTTGCGCTTTGTGATCATCAGACGCGGCACCATCTTGGTGGCGCTCAGGATGAACGTGTACGGACCTGGCAACAGGCGCCGCATGACCTGATAGCTGTAGTTGCTGACCTGCGCGTACCGACTGATGTCCTTCAGGTCGGCGCAGATGAAGGACAAAGGCTTGTGACGAGTCATTCGCTTGATGCGATAGACGCGCTCGATAGCCTCCTTGTTGAAGAGATCGCACCCGATGCCGTACGTGGTGTCGGTGGGATAGATGATCACGCCCCCTTTCTTGAGGACGTCCACCGCGAGGTTTACTGCCTTGCGGGCTGGATATGGATCGTCGACCGTTATGCGCACCGGACAACCTCCGTGCAAGAAAATAAACAGGCCCCGGACTTCCGTAGCATCGCTTGAATTTCCTGTCGGGTGCGAAATCGCTTCGTCGAGAATTTTCCGACGATTCGCCCGCCGCAAGACGGCGCATCCCCGACGTCTGCAGGCAGATCCGTTGACGCTCTCGCGCACGTCCCCCCGCTCGCGCACGTCCCCCGCTCGCGCACGTTCCCGGGGTCAGTCGTGATGAAGGTCCGGCCGGCTTCCCGTGAGCAGCGACGCGCTGAACCCGAACAGAAAGCCTCCGAGGTGCGCCAGATTGTTGAGTCCCGTGTCGGGAAGAAAGCCGACTGACAGCATGAGAGCCGCGTACACACTCAGAACTGCAATGATCCGTGGAGAGAAGGTGCGCTCTCGAAGATACAGACCAATCCACGCTCCGGCGACTCCGAACAGGCAGCCCGAAGCACCGACCGTCTGGATCCGTGGGTGTATGGCGACGCTGGTCAGGTTGCCGGCAATCCCGCTGAGGACATAGAGCAACCCGAACCGCACTGATCCGATTGTCTCCTCCAGGGGAGGACCCAGCAGGTAGAGGGCAGCCATGTTGAAGCAGAGTTGGAGAAGGTCGGCGTGCAGGAACAGCGAGGTAACGAACTGCCACCACTGACCCTGCTCTACGGCCTGACGACCGTAGAGCCAGAAGTGATAGCGGTACTCTGGGAAGAAGCCTTCTGCTGCGTAGGAGAGCAAGGTGCACAGGAGCAGGGCGACGGTCGCGGGGGAGTGACCGTGTTCAATTTTGGCCGACGAACCGTTAGAGCGGTCGAGGAACTCTGCTTCCACGACTTCCAGAGGGTCGAGCAGTTCTCCACGCCCGCGGCAGGTGTTGCAACGTGGCGTGCACGTCATCACGCCGCTGCCGTCGCATCTCGCGCATCGCACCCTGCTCCAGCGGCCTGGAGGAATCTGGTGATCTGGACGGAGAGAGCTCGCGGCAGTTGTCTCGGGGGGAGAAGTTGCCGCCGCAACGCCCACTATCACGTGACCGTGTCCGTGGCAGGCGTCGCACCAGGCCTGCCCGTGTCCGTGACAGCGGGGGCAGATTCCGCTTCCGTGACAGGCGGTACACCTCACGGGATGCCAGCCAGTCTGACCCGAGCGGGACGGGTGCGGTGCCGTCCACGCACGAGGCAGGAGGGAGCGTTCTGGCTTCTCGCGGGGGGACCCGCAATCGCCACGCAGTCGAGACGAAAGGTATGACGGTGCGTGAAACAGGGGCGCTCATGGTTGCTTTCCCGTCGGTTGCGACGCGCGAGAAAGGCTCGCGCAGTCCCACGGGCGAGCAGCGGGAAATGGAGGTCGGTCGCACGCAGGTCGCTGCGCGTGATGCACGCGCGCGCATTCCCCCGCCGTCGCGCGTACGCAAGCACGCGCAGGAACTCGGTGATCGCGTTCCCGGTGACACTCACGCAACGAACGGCACGGACGCGCAGTCCGGCGCTCCAAAAAGGCACCTCATCCTTGCTCCGTCGTCCGGGTTCGTGAGCACGGTGATCGCGGCGGGTACACGTCGCTGCAAAAGTGCTCGACTGACAGACAGCGTGATGGTGGCGTCCGGGCTTCAGCGCGCGACACGCGGGCTTTCGCAACGCGCTGCAGTTCTTACGTTGCGAGGGGGATGCCGCGGAACGACCCGTGGGGACTCGCCGGACGCCGTGCCGTG
>JAJXVI010000430.1 GCA_021782195.1 bacterium
GATCTGAAACGCAAGGCGCTCTTCATCGATCTCAACCAGGCGCTTACGGTCTCTCTCGATCTCAAAACCATTCTCGGGACGCTGTTGCGCAAGCTGCGGGGCATTGTCGCGTTTCAGGCTGCCGGGGTCTTTCTGCTCAATCAGGACTCAACCGAACTTTTTCTGGCTGCCTCGGACGGTCTCTACCAGCAGGAGATGTCCTGCCAGCTGCGCCCTGAAATGGGCGTCCCCGCTATCGTGGCGCAGACCGAGCGTCCCCTGCTGTTTGCGGACCCGGCGGGCGATCCCCGTTTTGCCACCATTCTTCGAAGCGCACGCCTGGGCTCTGCACTTTATCACCCGATCGCTCAGGGGGGACAGGTGTATGGGGTGATCAGTCTGTGGCACGTCGATGCCGGTGCATACGCCCAGGGAGATGTGGATCGCCTCGCCCCCGTTACCGGAGAGGCTGCTCGGGCGATCCGAAATGCCGAGATCTACCAGGAACTTGATGCTCGCCTGAATTTCATCGTCTCACTCTGGGAGACCTCGAAGAATCTGAGCCAGATGTCGGTTCAGACCGATTCCGGAGCGTGGCAGAGAATTCTGGGTGAGGTCATCACGTCGACGCATCTTACGTTTGGTGCCGACAGAGCGGTGCTTTTTCACTACGATGCGGGTCATCGCGAGCTGGTTCCTGCCGTGAGCCACGGCTTCGGAGAAAGCAGCCTGCCTCTCTTGCAGAGCGGACTGGAGCAGAGCACGCTGGGCCTGACCCACTTTCTCGAAACGTCCTTTCAGGTCGGCGATCTGCAGCGGGATCCTCGTTTTGCTTCAATGGAGCGGGTTGCGAGAGAGGAGGCCCTTGTCAGCATGCTCTGGTCGCCTCTCACCGGGAGAAGGCGATCGGTGGGCGCACTCGCACTGTTCTCCTCTTCCAGGAGGGTGTGGACGCAGATGGAGTTGCAGTGGCAGGACATCTTCACCAACATGTTGTCCACGACACTCGAGAACGCGTCTCTCTTTCAGGATCTCGCGTCTGAAAAGTCTCAGTTGCAGGTACTCGTCGACAACGTTCCTGAGGGTGTCTTTACCACGGATGCACGCGGCCGGATTCAGACCTGGAACGTTGCGGCACAGGTCATTACCGGCTGGCGTCTCGGAGACGTCTTGGGGCAGGCGTGCTCGGCATTCATCAAATGCCAGACCGTGGACGAGATTCTGTGTGAACGACGTTGTCCGTTGAGAGTGGCGATGGAGGGGCGGACCCGCTTCGACTCCGGGGTTGAGAACATTGTGCTTCTGAAGAGCAATCAGGAGAGGCTGCCGGTGTTCGTGACGACCGGACCGATTCAGAGCGACGACGGACGAGTTGTCGGGGCGATTCTTGTGTTCCGGGACATCACGAAAGAAAAGGAGATTGAGCAGATAAAGGAAGACTTCCTGGCGACCATCACCCACGACCTGAAGAGCCCGCTGGCGTCGGTGATGGGCTATTCCGAGCTGCTGCTCAATCCAAAACTGGGGCCCTTAAACCAGCGCCAGAAGGAGTTCATCGACGCAATCACGCGCTCGTCGAAAACGCTGCAGTTCCTGATCGACAACATCCTCGAGATCACGCGGATGGAGGCCGGTCGCATGGTCTTTCACCCCGGACTCTTCAATCTCGCGTTGCTCTTGAACGAAGTTCACGAGATGTTTCTTCCGCTGGCTTCCCCCAAATCGCTCTCCCTGGAGACGAAGGTTGACGACGGCCTCATTGTGCGGGGGGATCGCGACCGGATCAAGGAGGTCTTCATCAACCTGTACGCCAATGCGATCAAGTTCACGCGGGCGCGCGGACGTGTGGAGACGCGTGTGGTCGGGACCCGGGACCGCGTTGAGATCCGCGTGGGTGATACTGGCAAGGGCATCCCGGCTGACCAGATAGGTCGCCTTTTTGAGAAATTTGCACAGCTCAAGCGTGACGAGAAGCAGGGGACCGGCCTGGGACTGTACATTGTGCGGAGAATCTTGCAGGCTCACGGTGAGGAGATCTCGGTTGAGAGTGAAGTCGGTGTGGGAACTACGTTCATCTTCGGTCTACCCCGCGTCACGCCAGATACCACGGACAGTGGTCGTCGGATGGTTTTGATTGTCAATCAAGACGGGGAGGCTGCTGAACTGATGCAACGTTCGCTCGAAACCGAGGGAATTACGACCGTGGTTGCCGCAAACGGCCCCGATGCATTGCGTGCAGTGAGCCAGCGCCGGCCTCAGCTCGCGGTCGTGGATTCAACGATGCTCGATGGAGCGGCCGCCGATCTGCTCGGGGAGATCAAGACCGCGTCTGCTGCGTGTGGGGATTCGGTTCGTGTGGTGCTTCTCTGCGACTGGCGAGAAGAGGACCGCGTGGACGCGGATCTACAGATTTATCGCCCGCTGGAGGGGACAGAGCTTCTCCAGAAGGTGCGTGCCTTGATTCGAGTTTAAGGGTGGGCACGGGGAATCCACCGTCGCATCTGCAGGGAGCCTGTGATGCGTGACGGCGAGAGGTTGCACGTGTGCCCTCGAGGAAAAGTTCAAATCGGAGACGTCAGGGAGGCCCATGTACAAGGAAATCTTCATCAGTATTGACGATCTTGAAAGCCGGGTGGCCGTCCTGGAAGACGGTCGCCTCATGGAAGTCTACCTTGAGCGGGAAGAGCGGCAGAGCGGCAGCATCTACAAGGGGCGCGTTGCGAACGTGCTACCGGGCATGCAGGCGGCCTTTGTGGACATCGGACTGGAGCGAAACGCCTTTCTGTGCAAGGACGACCTCGAGGCCGGGATGGGTGAGGAGGAATACGAAGCCTTCAAGAACGCCTCCATCAAGGACATCTTGAAGGTGGGTCAGGAGACACTCATCCAGATCGTGAAGGAGTCGATTGGTACCAAGGGAGCACGGGTGACCACGGGCATTACGCTGCCCGGGCGTTACCTGGTTCTACTGCCAACGGCGTCCTACGTCGGTGTATCTCGCAGGATTGGAAGCGAGGAAGAGCGGCGACGCTTGAAACAGCTGGCCGAGGCCCACCGCCCCGAAGGTGCGGGTCTCATCGTACGCACCGCCGCGGATGGACGCAGCAAGGAGGAACTGCTGCGAGACCTCGAGGCCCTCGTGAAGTTGTGGGAGCGAATCAAGGAGAAGGCCCGCACGGTTCGTGCTCCTTTCCTGGTGCACCAGGAACTGACGCTGGTGTACAAGGTCATCCGGGACCTCTTTACCGAGGACGTGGACCGTCTGATCGTGGACTCGTCGTCCGAGTATGAGAAGATTATCGACCTGATGGAGATCTTCTCCCCTGAACTGTCGAGTCGCGTACACCTCCACAACGATCGCCGTCCGTTGTTCGAACTGCACGGCATCGACCGGGAGATCGAGAAGGCGCTTCGAAGGCAGGTCTGGCTCGAATCCGGTGCGCACCTCATCATCGACAAGACCGAGGCGCTGACGGTCATCGACGTCAACACCGGCAAGTTCATCGGTCGTTCCAATCTCGCGGACACGATCCTCAAGACAAATCTGGAGGCGGTCAAGGAGATCACCCACCAGATGCGCCTGCGGGATATTGGCGGTATCATCATCGTCGACTTTATCGACATGGACCGTCACGATGACAAGATTCGCCTGTTGCACGCGCTTGGAGAAGAGCTCAAGCGAGACAGGACCACGAC
>JAJXVI010000431.1 GCA_021782195.1 bacterium
GGCCAACAGAGCATCACACAGACCTTCACGGTGGCGACAGCCGGAACGTACACCATCACCCGGTTGACAGCCGGTCGGAACTGGGCCAACAACGGTAACCAGACCTACAATACCGAACTGAACGGCGTCGTTCTCGGCTCCTACGCCACCTACACCGGCGAGAACTTCACCCTCGAGACCATCACCGGGGTGACCATCAACAGCGGCAGCAACACTCTCGGATTCGTGTCCACCGACCTCAACACAGGCGATAACACCGCTTTCCTCGACAACGTCAACGTGCAGCTTACGACCCCCCTCCCGGAAGCCCGCCTCGACCCGCTTGCACTCCTCGCGTGCGAAACCCTCGCACTCGATGCACTGCGCCGACGTTGCCAGGACGCGGAGCGCGCCTGACCCTTTCGTCCCCCCCCGCGCATCGGCAACGCTACGACGACGAAAAGCCAGGCCAGCCGACCTCCTGCAAGACGCGAAAGTCGCCTCGCCGCAACGGGAGAATGAAGTCCATCTGGACCTCGTCGGTACCATACTCCTCTGGTCCGACCAGAACACCGGAAATTCCCAGGTTCTTTTGCTGCCATCTGTCCCAGCACCCAAGACATACGTCACCCACCAGGGTGCGATAGCATCCATCATCCAGCGCTTTGTCGCACAATGTACACAGACGGGCCACGTTTCTCACCCTCCCTGCTGCACGAACACGAGAACTTCAGTTCCATTGTAGAAAATGCGCGCGCGCACGGCCACGCACCAATGTCTTTCGTCATCTCGGGCCCGGGGCCGGGTGCACCTCCTCCTTCTGGCCCCGTCCTCCTCACCATGAATCCGCTTGTTGAACGCTACTTCCCTCGATGGTCGTGTGGAACCTCCACCTCGTCCCAGCCCCCAAGCAACATGGGGAGGTCCGGGGCGTCGATCACCCGCCACAGCAAACCGTCAAATACCCTGCGCACGTACGCACAGGCCGGACTGCCGGCCGTCTCGTGTCCGAGCGGCCACTCGAGGTCGGGCCGACACCACCCGCGCACGGCGCATCGTTCGCAACGTGGCCCCAACTGACCAAATGGCACATTAACGCCGCGCATCCTTACAAGCCACGACTCCACTCCCGGCAACAGGAACCGCGCCGGATGTGCTCGTGCGAACTCGACGCCGCGGTCGACCATGGCCAGCATCCCATCAGCCAGTGCAATCGCCTCGTCGTCACCCCGAGCCGGCGCCGGCTCAACCAGAAAAAGTCGGAACCCCCTTTCAGCGAGTACGTCGAAAGCCCGCACAAAATCGGCAGGCTCACCCACGCGCACCACTGGGACCGCAGTGAGTTCGACGCAAGCCGCCGCGACCAGCAGGTCGGCAACAGTGGCGATCTCATCCGGGGAAGCCTCAACGAAACAGACACGCGCTCCCGCCCCCTCGGCAACATCCACCGCCCCACCGCCTGACGCGATCATCTGCTGGCACGCCTCAGGGGAGATCGTGTGGATGGGGGCCGCCGGCTTGAAATGCGTCCCCTCGTGTGGTCGCAAAACACCGTTGCATTCCAGCAGCCGGGCCCCGAACAACCGTCCGACCATGCCCATCACGTCCGCTCGACGTAGAGGCGGGCGGACCAGGGTTCCCACCGAGACAGGCGTCTCCGCGCGTACCAGCAGGCGTTGCTCCTCCACAGACAGCTCGCACCACGGTCCGAACGTCGATACGCCTACCGCGCGCAAGCCACGCCGAAACACGTGCACTCCCTCGGCGCGCTTTACCAGTACCCGCTCGTTGATCTGTTGCATTTTCGCCACCAATGCTCTAAAACTAACACATGGCACGCGCGGACATCAAGCTTGGTTACTCCTGCAACGACGCCTGCATTCACTGCGTGGTCGACGATTTTCGCGACGCACTGCGCGAGCAGGGGCTCCATCAGGACAAGACAACCGAACAGTTCAAAGAAGAAATGCGAGAAAGCCGCAAGCGCGCCGATCTGCTTGTGCTTACGGGAGGCGAGCCGACCATCCGTCGCGACATCGTCGAACTTGTAAGCTATGCCAGTTCAATCGGGTACCGCCTCCAGATGCAGAGCAACGGACGCCGCTTTGCCGACCCCACCTTTGCCGACGCCCTCTGTCAGGCCTCCCCTGTGCACTACTGCATCGCGCTTCACGGGCCGACCGCCTCGGTGCACGACGCGGTCACGCGCCGGGCGGGAGCCTACGACGAAACCGTGGCGGGAATCAAAAACCTGGTCGAGCGAAGACAGCAACTCACTGGAAAGATCGTGCTTTCACGCCTCAACTTCGAACACCTGCCCGAAACGGTCGACCGCTTCATCGCCCTGCGAGTCCCACACATCAGCATCGCATTCCCTCACGCGCTCGGAACGGCCCGCAAGCTCTGGGACGACGTGGTCCCCCGCTACCGCGAAGTGATTCCCTTCCTGCACCGCGCGCTGGACCGCGTGCGACGCGCCGGCATTGGAGCCGACGCTGAAACCTTCGTCTACTGCCACATGGAGGGATACGAACAGTTCATCTCCGAGATACGTCAACAACTCGAAGACTACGTTGAACTCCGTCAGTATGGAAGCCCGCACGAACTCATCGACTGGACAAGCGAACGCCTGGCCATCAAGCGCAAATTTCCCCAGTGCAACGGATGTCGCTTCGACGCCATCTGCGAGGGGCCGTGGACCGAGTACGCCGAGCACTATGGGGGCGAGGAGTTCAAGCCGCTGTTCGGAGCTCCGGTCCGACACGTCCGCAACATCCTGGACAGTTCGTTCCGCCGTCACCGCTCCGACCTCTCGCCCGTCGCATTGACGCTCCCCTGACGCGCGCCACGTCCCTCCCCTGACGCGCGCACGCCAACCTCCATCTCGGCTCCGCACACGCCGATCCGCCCTCATCAAAACGCAGCAGCCTCCCACCAGCCCGACCACCAGGATCGCGACCGGGAGAGGCTGCCGAGTCCGGCACGCTCGGTGTCCCTCGGGGACGGCCAGGCGTGCCGGAGGATGCTGCGATCAGTGCGCCGCAGCGGGGGACGCAACCGCGCGTGCCGCCGGCGACGCTACCGCAGACGGCGACGCTGCCGCGGACGGCGACGCTGCCGCGGACGGTGACGACACCGCGGACGGCGACGCTGCCGCGGACGGCGTGCCCGCCGCTGCCGCGGACGGCGTGCCCGCCGCTGCAGGAGAGGATGGCGCAACCGACTTTGCCGCCGGTTTGCGCAGGGCCGTGATTGTGTCGTTCCACTCGCGCAACAACGTGGACACGTCGACAACGTAGATGTTGTCTCCGATACCGCGCACGTAGGAACGGCTCAGAGGCGCAGCACCACCCACCACGAGCGAGGCAAGAGGTGTACCCTTGTCGTCGTAGAGCGTGAACCGTGCCTGCGGATGCGCGAAGGTCGCTCTGGCACGAGCAAGTTCCTTCGGATCCTTGACGCGCTTGTCAAACTTCTGCCCCTGCAGCGTGTACAACAGCGCCATCACCTTGCCCATGTCGTCCTTTTTGGAAACCGGTTGGGTGAAGTTCCAGGCACCAGCGGTCTTCTGGGCATCGGCGTTACCGGCCCTCGCCACGAAAACCGATACACGAGAGACCTTGTTGACGTCGAAATCAAACAACCTGTGCGTTGCCAGGTCCACTGCATCGACCGTCACAAAGTCG
>JAJXVI010000432.1 GCA_021782195.1 bacterium
TCGGGCAGTGAACTGACCCGGTCATCGCGTGCGAACACCAATCGGCCGTACGGACTTTTCGTGTATCCCTGAAGCCGGGTGAAGCACCGCCTGGCCTCCGCGCGCATGGCCTCGTGTCCGTTCGATTGGCTGAGTTTCTGCAACTCGGTCATCACGCGATGGAGGTCTCGTGACGGGGTGGCAAACGTTCGCTCGACGGCCTCCATGATGATGTCCGCACGCTCGTCATTTCGCTGGCCGTCAAGAAGCAGGCACAGGTAGTCGTGCGCGATGGCATGACTGCGTTCTTCACTTTGCGCCATCCGAAACGGGTTGATTTGTGTTCGTGATCCGGCAGATAGACGAAGGACGGTGAGTCCTTTTGCAATCTCAGGGATGCCTGTGAAGCAACCGTCCTCGTCCTTTGGGTCTATGGAAAAAATACTGCCGCCCCGGTTGAAGGCCAGGTAAAAGAGAAGCTTCTTCAGGACCGACTTTCCACCGCCAAGCGTGCCGACAATGCCGACGGCACCGCTGCGATTGAGTTCCCGTGACATCGGGCGGGCCAAGTCCAGCAGCACGGGCGTGCCTTGGCGCGTTTGTCCGATGTAATCCCCGGTCGGGTCTCCCGCGTCCCGGCTACCGTGCGGAACACCTGCTGCGAGATACCCTGGATCCATGGGGATGGACCACGGCTTTTTCTCCAGGTCGGTTCCAGGTAGGCTGTTCAGAAAGCCTTGCGCCTGATCTCCTGGCGAGCGCACCACGCGCAGACGCAGCGTACTGCACAGTTGGGCAAATTGGGTTGAACGCGCCTCCAGTTCTATGCGGGTCGGTGCGAAAACCGCGAACGTCACGGTCGCATGGACCAGTGGCATGCCGTGCTGGAGTTTGTGTTCGAGGTGACGTCCGCGATCGCCCGCCCATTCCAGCGTAAGCGGCAGGTCACCTGTTCCGTCCACAAACTCCCGTTGCTGATCTTTGAGCGCTTTGCGGCTGCGTTCAAGCCCAGCAGCCGCTGTGTGTGGCGCTTCCATTTCGAGGTGGATACTGCACTCGACCGGATCGGATAGGTCGTCGAGGCGATACAGCCACTCCTGTCCGATGTCGGAAACCTCTTCTGGCACATCGACGAGAAAGAAAAACGTCTGCCAACTTTGTCGTGTGCCATCATCCTGATGATGAATGACGAGTGTGCGCAGTCGTTCCTCGATTACGCTGTCTCCCGTGATAAGAATGGGCAGGGACTTGCGTGGCCGGAGCATCACCCGTTCTCCGCGTACGGCGATTTGATAACTCGGTTCGAGTCCCAAGTGCGGCACGGATGCGCCCGGAAGAGCACGATGAAACGGGTGGCACAGGAGCCATTCGAGGTCTGTGCTTTGCAGCCGTTCGCCTCCGAGTGCTGCGTGAACAGACTGAGCGACAAGCGATTCCGCAGAGAGGGTGTCAACGAGCACTTGGCGGTCCATTTCACCAGATGGGGCAGACAGGAATTGTTGTTGCAGTGTTCGGCCAAGGCCTGTTGCAAAACCACGGAGCGACGCGAGTGTTCGTCCAGGTGCGGCAAGATCGAGGTCTGGTACGGAAAACCGGGAGCGTGGAAGCTTTACGAGCAGGAACAGGGAACGGCGCCACGGCCGTTGGTTGGCGACCTTTTCAATGACCGCAGCGCGGTATCGCTCGAATTCTGCACTGTGGCCATCGCCGCCCTGAAAGAATCCTGTTGGACGAATGTCGTCCGTCAGGGAGAGCAGGTGACAGGCACCACGATGTGCATGCAGGAAACCGCGAAGTTGATCGACAATGGCGCGCTTTTTCTCCTGAGACGAAAAGGCGTAGGGCTGCTGGGGTATGCGGTAGGCAGCCCACGCCTGAAGCCTTGCGTCGAAATAGACGTTTTGCTCATAGTAGAGAATGGGACACTTCATCTGTCACCCCTCCTCGGGTGGGTTTGGACAGATGCGTCCGATGCGGTAAGTGTGAGATCCGCTGGCGCGGTCACGGTCCAGACCCAAATGCGCTTTCCGCGCTTTGTCCGAACGTCGTCGATATGCAGGAGTCGTTTGTCGGGCAGCGGTGTGAGGGAGAAGCGATGGGTTCGTTTGTGCCAGCGCAGCCGCGCTTTCGGGTACACGCGCAAGGTGGACCTAGGTTCGAGTTGGCCGTCGAGTGGTTCAGCAAGAAAGAAGCGAATGCGGCATCTGTCCGCCAGGTCGACCGTGTGGTAACGCCTCGCGGAGAGGGACCAGCGCAGCGCGCGGCGTGCGCGTGGTAGCGCCATGCGCTCGAAGCGCCGGATGTGCTTCTTGCGCACCAAGAAGAGCAGAATTCCCCGTAGATAGGCGGACGTCGACTTCCCGGCTGGATCGAGTTTGTGCAGGGTGTACGCGAGGGCAGCCGGGCCGACACTGAGGGTGAGTGCTGGACCAAACGGGGAGAGCCATTTGAGAATCGGGATCACGTAGTAGAAAAAGACGAACACGAGAAAGATCTGTAGCCAGAGCAGGATGAGATCCTGGTCGATGGGCATCCAGAGCCGTACATCGCCAATCTGGTAGAGAACCGTTTTGACCTTGAATAAAGAACGGTACGCGTGGTAAAAAGCCTGACCCGCACGCGGTTCAGCCATGTTGTATCACACTCCTTTGTCGGCCACCGGGTCAGGCACTGAGGTTGATGCCGAGCTTTTGCAGCAGGTACGTGGCGAGAAACTGGGCGATCTGCGGGAAGAACACGAATATGGCGAGGATGCAGGAAAGGATGATGTGTCCCCAAAGCCGGTTCTGCTCGCCGTGTGCGTACAGTTTGACGCCGCGATAGACGGCCACACAAAGGAACACAGCCTGCAAAACGTGCTCCGCCCAGGTGATCCCCGTGCTGATGAAATCCACTTTGCTCACCTCCTAATTAAAGCAATGCCCATGCCCGGGTTGGCGATGGTATTCCTGCAAACAGACCCGATGTAAAACGCTACTTGAGTGTGTGTTCTGGGGTCTGTGCGGCAATGCGTCGACCGATGGCGGTTACAATATGGGGAATAACCGAGTTGCCCGCCTGCTTGTAAAGTTGTGTATCGGATACACCCGCAGCCTTGGCGCAATCAAACTCTGCGTCTGTCCGCCCCATCAGCCACCAGCACTCCTTCGGAGTGAGTCGGCGGATTCGAGCATCCAGCAGGATTTTGGCGACGGCCCCGCCGTGATGGTTCAGGAGCGTCGGAGCTAATCCACTCGGATCAAAAATCCGCCCGGTTTGCCCCGAATCACTCGGCAAGCGCGCGATCGGTCTCACCATGACGCCAGTGCGCATTTGATGGGCGTCCAGTCCCTTGTGGTAACTAGCATCCAGACAGGTGGCGACGTCGCGTGGCACCCAGAGGGCATCTGCTCCGCGTCCTTTTCGGGTGACCAGAACCCCGTGCGGCTGCATGGCAGTCAGCGTGTACATCGGCTCGTGTGGCTCCTTGAATCGCCGTCGTTGCTGTTTTCGCAAAAACCCTGGAGAGGCGACGGCCGACAGAATCACGTCGTCGGTAAGGGGATTGGCACTTGTCGTCAAAGGGTTTTCAGGTTCGATTGTGTAGGGGTCTTTCGACGCCGCTCTGTTTGCAGTTGCGCCAGGAGAATTTGCTGCGTCGAGGAAGAGAGGAAATACCGTTCGTCGACCTCGATTTCGAGCATG
>JAJXVI010000433.1 GCA_021782195.1 bacterium
CAGCCGTGGGCCTGTATCGGGCACACGGGCAGCACGGCGGTGCGCGGTTCCAGTGCTTCGTCGAATTCCGCGACCGCCTTGAGCATCAGGTGCAGGCGCAGCGAGTGACCGATGTTGCGAGTGATGCCGCTGCGCGCGAGCAACGTCGGTGTCTGTAGCGCGCCGCCGCAGACGAATACGTGGTCTGCTTCGATGGTGAGTCTGCGTGGGCGACCGTGTTTCGTGTCCAGGCATTCGACGGCACGCACGCGCTGCCCGTTGTGGACCAGGTTCGTTGCACGGCAGTGCGTGCGGATGGTGGCGCCGTGAGCAAGGGCGATGGGCAGCCACGTTGTGGCGGCGGATCTGCGCGCACCCGTCCGGAACTCGCTCTCTGCGTCTTCGGCCCAGAGGGCTCGTGGAATCTCGTCGCAGCGCCATCCCAGGGAAGCCGCTCCTCGCGCGAGCACGAGGGAAGCGGCGTCTGGCGCCACCCTTGGAGGCCCCTGGCCGATTCCGACCACGCGTTCCACGTCGTTGAGGGTGGCCATGAAGCTTGCCACGTCGAAGTCGGAGATTCTCGCGGACTCGCGCCATCGCTCGATGACCTCTGGCGGTGTGCGATGCCAGAACCCCGCATTCACTTCCGTGCTTCCGCCAACGCAGCACCCTTCAACAAAAGCCACCGTGGGTGTCCCCAGCACCGGGGTGAGTCCGCCATTTCGGTACAGCTGCCCGATTGAGGCGGGTGCATGCGGGACGAAGCCTGGCGCGATGGGGGGGCCCTCTTCAAGAATGGAGACCGCCCGTCCGGCCTGCGCCAGCGTGGCAGCCATGACTGCCCCTCCTGCTCCCGAGCCAATCACGACCACCTGCGTACGAACGCGTTCGGTTATCACGAGAGGCCTCTTGCACCGAGATCATTGCATTCCTCGCGCGCGAGTGCTTCCGACACGGTGGGATGGTCGAAATAAGCCAGCAGCGCGCACGAACGGATCATTCGGATAAAATCTCGAAGGGCCCCGATGCGACTCAAAGCCCACGTCTCGACCCAGGCCTGTCGCTGTTTCGCCGCGAGGCGCGGGAACGCTTCCACGTGTCGTATCTGCGCGCCAAGTGCGAACGCCAGCACGGCGATTCGAAAGGGAAGTCGCAGGTAGGTGGGCATCCGGCGCACCTGCTCGTGGACGTAGGAAACCACGTCGGCTTCTACGAGGTAGCGTGCAGTGCCGGGCAGGGACGGCCACGGTGGAAGCAGGGTGAGGGTGATGGCACCCAGCACGGTCTCGTCTTGAACGGGCATGGGACTCCCTCTGCGTGTTGGATGGGGTCAGGTTCTGGCCCGAGTCGCTGATTCCTCCCTGGGTGGGTCGGTCATGAGTCGTGATCTGTGCGGGATGCGCGGGACGTTTTCGGGGGACGTCCCCGCCTCGCCCTCGTCCCCCCTGCGTGCGCAGGGGTGCCGACCCGACATCGGGAACATTCATGCGCGTGTCAGTGCCCCCGTGTGCCGGAGTGGCGCGCAAAATGTGTGTACGGCGCCGTGGTGACGGCGCAGGGAGCGAACGTAGCAGATGATCGTGGTAATGGAAGAGTCGGCGTCGGAGATTCAGATCGACGCGGTTGTCCATCGCTTGAAGAAAGTCGGTTTCGACATCCACCGGTCGCGGGGAGAGCGCCTGACCATCCTGGGCGCGGTCGGGTCCCACGACATGGATCCGAGAGACCTCGAGTTGATGGAAGGCGTGCACGAGGTGGTGCGCATCAGCGCCCCGTACAAACTGGCTTCGCGCGCGTTCAAACCCGAGGGCACGGTGATTCGTATCAAGGATGTGACCATCGGCGCCAACGAGATCGTGATGATGGCCGGACCGTGCACGATTGAGAATCAAGACCAGGTCGAGGCTGTTGCGGAAGCCGTTGCGGCGCAGGGCGTCCAGGTCATGCGTGGAGGCGCGTTCAAGCCGCGCACATCGCCGTACAGTTTTCAAGGACTTGGGGAGCAGGGGCTGCGCTTCATACGCGATGCAGCCGACCGTCACGGTCTTCTTGTGGTTTCCGAGGTGATGGAGTCGAGCCAGATTCCGATGTTTCTCCGGTATGTCGACATTCTTCAGGTCGGTGCGCGGAACATGCAGAACTTCAACCTGCTTCGGGATCTCTCTCGCATTGACCGCCCGGTGCTCTTGAAACGTGGCCCGGCCGCGACCATCGAGGAGACCCTTCTCTCGGCGGAATATCTGCTGGCGGGAGGAAACCACCAGGTGATCATCTGCGAACGCGGCATTCGTACCTTTGAGACCTATACCCGAAATACACTTGATATTTCGGCGATTCCGGTCATCAAGAAGCTTTCTCATCTGCCGGTTGTGGTTGATCCCTCTCACGGTACGGGCCGCCGGGACAAGGTGCCCCCGATGGCGAGAGCTGCGGTGGCGGCGGGTGCGGATGGCCTCCTCATCGAGGTCCACAACGAACCGGAGAAGGCGTTGTGTGATGGGGCCCAGTCTCTCCTTCCGGACCAGTTTGCACGTTTGATGGAGCAGCTCGGCCTGATTGCCAGTGCAGTGGACCGGCGCATGGCCGTGCGCGCGCCTCGCGCCTGATTCTTGCACACCGGGACGTGCGCGGGCGGTCTCCGTGTTGTTCTTGCGAGCCTACGTCGAAGGAAGGGGCTGCGGTATGTAGAAGCGGAGTTCCTCATGCAAAACAGAAACTGGCAACCCGCAATTCGCGGGAAGATTCTCCTCTGTATGTTCGCGTGCACGGCCGCTCTTCTCATCTTCGGGACGGTCGCGTATGGCTCGCCGGTGCCGGCCACATCGCCCGCGCCGTCGAACGCGCCCGGACCGCTTGTGGTGAAGGCGTGGCTGCCGATCGTCTTTCCCCTGAGCGCCAACAGTTCAAACGTGCAGCGCGTTCTGCTCCACCTCGAGAACCCGACCGAGGAGAAAGTCGTGTTCACCCGGGTCGAAGCGACCTTCATCCGAAGCGACGGCGTCAACCTCGATACAGATCAGGAATCGGTTGCCGCGATGGCGGCGCACGATTCGCGTGAGCTGTACCTTCTTTTCCAGAATCCGGGCCAGTTTCTGAATCTTTCCGCGCGTGTGTGCGTGCGATACCATCTTGAAAATCAACCGCGTGACGCATTCGAGCAGACCTTCACGCTAACGCCCGATCATCGCGGCCATCCAGAAGGATTTGCACCTTGAGTCGACTTTTTACTCCTCGTCTTGCCGCCTGCGTGGTAGGGTGAGGGCACGCTCACGCGGGATGGCTTTCGCGGAGAGCTCAGGAAATGGAACAGGGCCGGTCGTGAGACGTGGAGTCGTCTCAGCCACCGGCCCTTCGTTTTCGTGCATCGTCTCGCGCAACAGGTTGCATTGCGCCGGGTCAGGCAGGCGCCGTCCGACCTGACCCGGGCGTCGCCGATTACGGAGAGGAGAGCAGTCGACCCGCGTCGCCCACGACGACGAAGATGTTGTTTCCGAAAGCGATTCCGAACAGGTAGGCGGCGTCGGTGGAAGTGATGTTTGTCCAGGTGTAGCCGTCCACGCTTTCCTGGAGAGCCCGTGTGCCAGCTCCCCAGTTGTTGTTGATGGAGACGAACCCGCCGAGGGCATAGAGCACGTCGGAGGAACCGTTGGTGCTGGCGGTCCATGTGGGGTTCGTGGGCACG
>JAJXVI010000434.1 GCA_021782195.1 bacterium
TGGCGCTCTGAACAACGGCAAGACGAGTCAATGCCAGGTCCTCACGATTTCACGAAACAATCGGCGCCGCAGACATCCGGCCCAGGGCTGAACGGTGGCGCATGAATTGCTCAAATTGATTCAGGAGCCTTCCACAGCGCCCCCTGCGGCTGATGTTGGGTAAGACAGTGAAAAGAACCGCCGCTGGTGATGATGGCCGCGGAAGAGAGTGCAATGGCATCGCGTCCGGGAAAGGCGTGACGCACGATTTCAAGTGCCCGGTCATCATTGTAATCGCCATACTGCGGCACGATGACCGATCCGTTTGCCAGGCAGTAGTTCACATAGGTCAGTGGAAGTCGTTCCTCGCCAAAGAAGCGTGCCTCGCGAGGCGTGGGAATCTCGATGACCTTGAAGTGCGCACGAAGGCGCGCCGCATTTTCGGCAAGTACATCGTGGTTGGGATCGGATGCGTCCTCGGCGACGCAGGCAAGAACGGTGTCCTCGTCAACAAAGCGGGCAATAGTGTCGACATGGCCGTCGGTGTGATCACCTTGCAGACCCAGTTCCAGCCAGACAATTCGGGTCAGGCCAAGGTATTCAGCCAGCACGTGCTCCAGATCGCGCTCGGTGAGGCCCGGATTTCGCAACGGTTCGAGCAGGCACTGTCGTGTCGTAATCGCGACGCCCTGACCGTTGGTCTCGATTGAACCGCCTTCGAAAACGAGCTCAGCATCAAAGTGATCGAGGTCAAGCGCCGCGACCACGGCTTCAGGAACGTCGTCGTCGAGTTGCCAGTCGAACTTGCGTCCCCACGCGTTGAACCGCCAGTGCACGCAGCTGACGGTGGCGTCATCCGGACGAGTCACAAAGATAGGGCCGCTGTCACGCAACCACACGTCGTCCATGGGCACGCGCAGGTAGCGAACCGCGCTTCCCAGACGGCTCTGCGCGTCGTCAAGCGACTCGTCATCAGCGACCAGCAGCCAGAACGGCTCGCAATTGGCCACGGCGCGCGCAAAAGCCGCATACTCGGTGCGCGCAGCTTCAAGCTGACCGCGCCACTCCTCGTCGTCAAACGGCCAGCCCCCCCAGGTCGCAGCGTGCGCATCCCACTCAGCCGGCTGGCGAAATCCGAACGAGCGGGGGCATCCCGTAAGGTGCCTCATCGAATGTGTCCGCCAATGAGTGATTGTGAGGGTTCGTCGAGATCGACAAAATCAAGTTGAATTCGGTGGGTTCCAGACGCGTTGGTGCGCTGTGAACGGACCCTGGCGGGCACAGTGAGGGGCAGATTCCAGGCCAGTGGGAGAAGGAGGGTGACGGGGCGGTCCTCTTCAAGAGGCTGATCGGAAAGCAGTTCTATCCCGTGCACGGTGAGGTCGGTGGCAATCATCGTCACGCAAGCGTCGGACGTTTGCACCTCAACCGGCAACGACTTCCACGCTGAGATCCCAGACCTCTCGAGCAGGTCGCCCCCCCCGTGAGAGACAAGCCAGTTCGCCTCGGCATCAATTCTGGTTCGCTGCCCGTCATCCACCTCTAGAAAGGCGACAGCACCAAGAACCGTACCGTCTGGAAGCGCGCACTGCCACGAGGTTCGAGCGGTCAGCACGAGCCATCCACTGCGAAGGTCGAGACGCAGCAGGAACCCACGGTCTGGCAGGGAGTGTTCCCACTTGCCGCGGATACCAGCGGACGAGACCTCGTAGACAAACACGGTGCTACACTGGATCTCCCCACCGTCTGACACTTCCAGCAGAAGCGGATGCAGGAGAGGATGGAGCGGGCCCTTCAGACGCGCGTCCTTCCGAGTCAACTTCACAACGGGTTGGTCCTGTCGGGTCATCAGTAGGGTGTCCTCGCAAACCCTGAGAAACTGCAGTGTCAGGTGAGAAGCGCCAGGTATCGTGGAGAATCTTGCAAACAGGGAGCATGTCCGATGCTCACGCCATGGAAAAATCAGCCTTCTCGCCCCGGTCATCTTGGTGTTCAGAGCCGGAGCGGAGGTTGCAGACGCGGTCAGTGAACCTGGATGGCTGCGCGGCGTACGCCACATCGACCGAACAGGTGCTCTCGGCCGGTTGCGAGACCTCGACTTCGTGAGGTGGCCTTGCTGGCCAGACATTCCTTGGCCGTCAAGCCCAGTGTCTGCCTGAACGCTTCTTGCTCGGCCTCGCTGAACCCTCTTCCCCTGACTGGCCCACTCTCCAGTGGGTCTCGTGCGTCCACGAGGCCCACTCCCCTTCCCGAGTTTCTTCCTGAAAGCCCGGGCTGTTCCGACAACCTTTGCCCCAGCAAGCGGGGGACACCGGGTAAGGAACTGAGAAGGGCATTGCGGCGTGGCGGCGTAATTTGCGAAGCGAACAGCAGGCACGAGCGTGCTCGCCCGAGCCGGCTTTTTTGCCTGACTGCTCTCAATTGTGTGGTGCCCGAAGGCGAATGCCCTGCGGAAGTCAGGAATCCAGCAGGCACGGGGCTGCCCGGTGCCCGCGCACGCCCTGGCGTCAACATCGGACGAGAATATGTCCGAAGATTACTGCTCAAGGAGATGCTCATGAGGCTTTGCAAATCACTGCGAGCCACGGTGCTGGTCGCCACCGTACTGTTCCTGGCGATGCTTGTGCCACCTGTTGTCGCCCAACCCATGGCCACAGGAGGCTCGGAGGAACCTCACGGACTGCTCATCGGAGTGACTGCGGTGGAGCGTCCAGACCCGTTGCAACTTGACCACACCCAGAACCTGAGGCTGTACACTTTTTTCTACAACGCGTCAGACCACGTACAGACTGTTGACTGGCGCACTCGTCGCCTGACCGGAGGTCGCAGAATATACGCGAACAGCCAGGATGAACTCTACAAAACATTCCTCGTCGAGCCCGGCCAGGTTGTACTCATGAGAAGCTACTTCTACAGCAAGCACGGATACCCGAACTTCAAGCACCTGCTGTTTTCGGTACGCAATGCTCGCAACAGGCTGTACTCCGTTACCGGAATTCCCGGTGCAACGAACGAGGGAGCCTTCCAGACACTTCCTCGGGCGCTGCGACGGCGTCTGGTCGAAGCGTTCATGGTCGACCAGTCATGGCACTGGTGGGCAAAGGGGCATTCAAGTTGAGCGAACTGATTATCATTGGTGATCGCGTTCTCATTGAGCCGGTGGAGGATGAGCAGACCACGCGCGGGGGACTCGTTCTTCCCGCTGCCGTGGCCGAAGGCGATCTGGTTCGTACGGGTCGCATCGTCAAGGTCGGTCCAGGATACCTGACAGCCAATCCAGAGTATTCAGAGGAGCGACCGTGGGTGGAGCGTCGACATGCCGTACGCTATCTCGCGTTGCAGGCCGAACCTGGTGATTACGCGTTCTATCTCAAGCGCGAGGCCGTAACAATACGTTACGAGAAGAAGATGTACGTCATCGTTTCACACGCCGCAATCCTCGCGCTCGTGCGCCCCGATCCCAAGGACGTGATCGGTCGGATCGACACGCTCCTCAACGGGTGATTGACTGAGAGCGTGAAGCGCATTCTTTCTTGACAGCGCCAGGCAGGGTAGTCTATACTACCCTAGTTCCATGGAGAAGATTGCCACATATCTCGCGACCGACTCCAGGCGTGACTACACCCCAGTCGCACGGCCAGCAGGGCCTGATGCGCAATTTTTTTGTTTGAGGCAAGTG
>JAJXVI010000435.1 GCA_021782195.1 bacterium
CCTCACGCCTCGCCAGGACGCCCTCACGATGCGCGAGGGCTGTGGCGCGCTCCTCAAACTCCCGCACACGGTCCGATACGGCAAGCTCTCGCTGAACGGCGCCACGCTCTCGGTCCGCCGTCAAGCGCTCACGGGCCGACAGGTCTACTTCACGCTCGGCTGCACCACGCTCACGCTCGGCAGTCACGCGCTCACGGTCAGAGAGAGCAGCATCGCGCTGTGCAACGCCACGTTCGCGGTCAGCAATCACGCGCTCACGGTCAGACAGGCCGATTGCACGCTGCCCCACGGCAGTCTCGCGTTGAGCCGTCAGACGTTCACGTTCCGACGTGGCCATCTCGCGTTCCGAAACGCCGCGCTCTCGCTCAGCAATCACGCACTCGCGCTCGGAGAGGCTCACTTCGCGCATGGCAACACCGCGCTCACGCCCCTGCATCCCGAATTCCTTCTCTTCGGCCTGTCGAATGCGAGCCTCAAGCTGCCGCTCACCATCCAGCAGAACCTGCTCTCGCCCCACAAGTTCCTGCGCCCGGCACTCCAGTGCCGCCTCACGTTCAGCCAGAACGAGCCTGGCCCGCTCAAGGGCCTCGAGGTCCTCAGTGAACGACTCAACACGCTTCGCAAAGGCAGCTGCACGCTCCGCTAGATCCGCCCGAAGTTCCTCAGCCTCTCGGATGGCCGCGGTCAGGTCAGTCTTGCAAGCCTGCGTATCGGGCTCCTCTTGATCCGTCACGACCTCGGGTTGTACGCCCTCGTCAGGCGCGGCGCAACTTGAGGTTACCGGTGCCCCCGGTTCGAGCGAGATTCTGGAAGGCGCATCATTCCCGAGCGGCGCCGATAGAGGCGACACAGTGGGAACGCCAGTGGAAGCCGGGAAATCAGATTGGACGACTTCCGTAACCCGAAGGCTGCCCGCCTCGGCCGCCTTCGACTTCGCCTTGCTGCCGGTTGCAGGGGAACGTTTCGCCATGGTGTGGGACTTCCTCTCTCCAGGATACGGGACTCGAAGGGTCGCCGACTAGCGTGTAAGGAGTTTGCGAATCCCCCGAAACGCGACCCCGTACAGTTATCGTTCCGGTTTTCGGACCCGCCGTGTTGACAGGCACACCCTTCTCGGGAAGCGTCTGTCTCGAATCACTGCCTCCCCCGCGCTCCCACTGCGGAAGAAGCAAGGGGGCCGACAGGCGAGGCCGGAAAGGTCTCGCCAGGTCAGCACAGGAGGCTTGCGAGCTGGCCCACCCTACATTGCGGGTCCCCCGCTACGCCATCAAGGAGTTCGGCGAACCATCTAGCGTTGAGCCGCCGCCGACAGGCGACGACCAAACACTTCGGCAACACACGATACGATCGAGATCACCCTGTCGTAGCGCAACCTCATCGGGCCGATCACCCCGACCGTTCCCACAGCCACCCCACCGAGGTGATACGTGGCTGTGACCAGGGTGCACTCACGCATCTGCGAAAGGGGATGCTCCCCTCCGATGACAACAGCAACCCCCTCCATTGGAAGACTCTTGTCAAGAATTTCTGCAAGGAGGCTTTCCTGCTCAAGCAGTTCGAGGAGGCCTCGAGCCTTACCGACGTCCTGGAACTCCGGCTGGCCAAGCAGATTGGACGCTCCCTCGTAGAACAACCGGGACCCCTGACAGGAAGCCATCTCGGAGGTTATCTCTCCGACTCGCGCCGCAATTTCCGGTGCAACCGAAGGCGTCAGGGTACGCAAGAATGCCGGTCGAATGGCCTCCAGCGACATGCCTCTCAAGCGATCATTGAGCATGGCCGTCGTGCTCTCAAAATCCTCACCGGCTGCGTCCACGGAAAGCTCGATGACACGATGCACAACCGTCCCGGAACAGGTCATCATGACCAGCAACACCTGTCTGGGGCCGAGTCGGATGAGCTGCAGGTACTTCAGCACGCTGCACCTGAGCTGCGGTCCCAGCACCACCGACGTGTAACGCGTCAGTTGCGAAAGTCTACGTCGCGTATGATCGATCAGCGACTCGAGTTCGTGATCGTCTTCAAACTCCCGCGCAATGAGGCTGGCCTCCGGAGGAGGTACTATCCTCTTCTCCAGGAGACGATCGACATAGAAACGATAGGCCTTGTCGAGTGGAACGCGACCGGCCGAGGTGTGCGGCTGCACGAGAAAACCCATCTCTTCCAGACGCGCCATCTCGTTGCGAACCGTCGCCGAACTGCACCCGAGCGCATACTTCTGGAGCAATGCCGCCGAGCCAACGGGTTCGGCGGTCTGGATATACTCGCGGATTACCGCCAGCAGGATCTCTTCCTGACGCGGTTCCAACAACACCGGTCACCTCATCACGTGTAGTTTCCTGCCACGTCGGAGACGCTCGAGCGTGGCACACGGTACTTACTGCACACACCCCATGAGTTCGTCGCTGCGGTCACACCCGGGCAACCACAGCACCGCGCCAACCCACCGGAGTTGCTCGGACTGCTTGAGAAGGCAACAAGGGTCCCTTTGCACCGTTCCTGACGAGACTAGCAGAACCCTTCCACGCTGTCAATCCACGCGGCCGCCCCCCACCCTCCTTCAGCACCCCTTCAATGGGGGCAAGAGCATTGATGGGTCGGTCGCGGTGAAAAACAACCTCCAACCTTCCCTTCAGTACTGCTCCTCCATCACTGCGCCACGATACTCCGAAAAGACACCTTGCCCGTCGCTGCAGGCAATCTGCTCCGGCAATGACAGGAAGCGCTCCAGCACACCGCTCGAGACAAAGACAGCCGATGGCCCGAGTCGCACCCGCGACTCGGTGAACTCGACCAGGCCTGCGGCCGTGAAGTCAGCCACCAGCGCGCGAACCGCCGATTCGATCTGCAGACGCCCGATCTGCGGGAAGCGCATCCCCATCTCGTTGAAGTCGACTCCCTCCATCGTGCGCAACCCCAGCACGAACGACTCTGCCAGCCGAGCCAGGTCACTCAGGCGCTCACACTCCACGTACAGCTCGCACTCCGCCTCCACGTGACGTATGTACTGCGACGGATTTCGAACTCGCGTTCCACGCCATCCATTCGCATAGGACACCGCACCCGGACCGACTCCCAGGTACGGTGCGTTGCGCCAGTACAGTTGATTGTGATGGCAACGATGACCGTGTCGGGCAAAGTTCGAAATCTCATACCGCTCGTAACCGGCCAGGGCCAGACGACTGCACACCAGGTCATACATCTCCGCCTGCAGGTCGTCATCCGGCAAATCGAGGCGGCCGCGCGCTGCGAGGCGGCCAAACGGGGTCTCCGGCTCCACAATGAGACCGTACAGGGCAAGATGCTCCGGCTCGAGGACCAGAAGTTCTTCGAGGTTTTGCCTCAGATCTGGGAGCGCCTGTCCGGGCACACCGAAAATCAGGTCAAGATTGAGATCTGCCACGCCGCAGCGACGCGCCAGCGCCACCGCGTCGAGCGCCTCCTGTCTCGTATGCACCCGTCCGAGCACGCGGAGCTCACGATCGTTGAGCGACTGGATGCCAAGACTGAGACGATTGAGGCCCGCGCGTTGCATCGTGGTCAACCATTGCTCGGTGAGAGATCCTGGATTGGCCTCCGCTGAAATTTCAGCTTGTGGGAGAATCCCCAGACATTCACGCGCCAGATCCAGCAAGTTCGTCAGGTACGGCGCAGCCAT
>JAJXVI010000436.1 GCA_021782195.1 bacterium
GTGCGGCGCCTGGAGGGAGCCCTTGTGCGCGTGCTCGCCGTTGCCGACACCCTCGGCACGCGTTCACCGGACATCGGCCTGGTAAGACACGCACTCTCGAGCATCCTGCCCACGCGTGAGGCACGCACGCGCGTCATAACCCTCGAGACCATCCTGCAGACAGTTTGCGGCTTCTACCGCGTCGAACGCGACGACTTGCTGGGCTCACGCCGAGACCGAAATGTCACCACGCCGCGCCACATTGCCATGTACCTGGCACAAGAACTCACCAGCATGCGATGCCGGGAGATCAGCGAGGCATTCGGAAATCGCGACTACTCCACCGTCGTGCACGCCATCAAGAAGATTGCAGCACAGGTTGAACATCCGCGCATCAAGAGTGATCTCAGCCAGATCCAGGATATGCTGAGCGAGTCGTAAAGGCTCGGAGCACTCCAAATCGAGGGAGAAGAAGACACCTGACCGCAAGAGAGCCGGTGGAGGTGCGGCAGCGCTCTGGTTCACGCCGGTGTTGCAATCAGGACCGCCAGAACGCACGTGGAACCGCACGTCCTGGGGCCGGGCGCGGTCGTGCGGGCGCGCCGGGGTCTTCCAGAAAAGATCTCCGCCAACGAGGCCGGACGGCCCGTCCATCCGCCCCGCACCGCGACGTGAAAAACAGCTGACACGCTGCTTGGGGGCAGACGGTGAGAGGCCATCCGTCGAGTCCGTGCGCTACTCGTCGTCCCGGGCTTCTGTCAGGATCGGATCGGCCCAGACGATGCGGAGGTTCTCGGTTTTCAAGTTCCCGCTTGTCTTGATGACCAGCTGACGAACCCCTTCCACGTTCAACGTGATGTGGGCAGTCTGGCGGTCCGGGCCAAGGTCGTCTCCCTGCAGCAGCTTCTTGTCATCTCCGTACACGTAGTACCAGATCTTCTGCGTGCAGTTCCGTGGGACCATCAACGTGCAGTCGAAGGTCTTGAAGCGCGCGGCAACCCAGAACTCGGCGAAGTTCTCGAGGTCGCCTCGCGACAGGTAGCAGAGGGCGAACCTCGCCGGCTTCCCATCCACAATGATTGGAAGTCCGCGCTGGTCACAGTTCATTGTGACCTTCTTGAGGTTCTTCGAATTGGGTTTGAAGTCGGTCAGCGTATAATAGCGATTTGACGCATCCTCGGCAAAAGGCTTCGGCACTGGCGGTGCTTTCCATCGAGCCGGCCTCTTGCTGTAGGTGAAAGGATCGTACCCGTCAGGCCCGGACATGTTGAACTGGGCCCACGCAGTGCGGAGCCCCACACATGCAAACAGCAGGGCTACAGCGAACGCAACCCGACGTCGCGTCGATCGACCAGACATCCGCATCTCCTCCATTGTTTCCCACCCACCGGGTCAGTACATCGAAGCGCACCTGACCTGGCGTGGAGCATGGCCGACGGGGACGTCGGCTCTCACGCATCTCGACTCTCCGAGCTCTGCAAAGTTGCCGTCTCACGACAAAAGAGACGCTGCCAGACCGGGCGCACCGGTCCGGCGGCAGGGCAACTGCCGTCGCCCGAACCGGATACGTGGGTGGTTGATTAGGCCCGCCCCCCCGATGTTCCTCCGCCCGCAATGAGATTGGACGAGGCGCCGTCGGTCGCCGGCTCCCGGTTTGCCATCTGGCTCAGTGTGCGTGACTTCTGGAAGGCCGCAAACACGGCTCGAGAGAGGATCGTGCGCATGCCCCCCTTCTCGAGCTGGTAGATGGCCTCGGCCGACGTTCCGCCGGGAGAGGTGACCATGTTGCGCAACTCGGCCGGATGCATCTCCACGGAGCGAGCGAACGCAACCGACCCCTCCATGGTCTGCAGGACAAGCTGCTGGGCAATGCGCCGGGAAAATCCGAGATGAACGCCTGCGTCAATCAAAGCCTCCATCACGAGGAACACGTAGGCCGGTCCCGTCCCCGAAAGCGCGGTCGCCATGTCGAGATACTCCTCGTGATCGACAAAGACTTCCTCACCCAGGGCCCCAAACACGAGCCGGGCCTGTTCACGTCCCTGTTCGCTCACGTCGGAACTCGCGGTCCACACCGTCATGCCCTTCCCGACCCGAGCGGGTGTGTTCGGCATCGAGCGCACCACCGCAGAGTGAAGCAACCCGCGCGAAATCGTGTCGATGGTCGCGCCCGCGATGATACTGACGACCAGCGCAGAGGAGCGCACCTTTCCCTTCAGGTCGGCCAGCACCTCTCGAAGCACCTGGGGCTTCACGGACAGGATGACGAGGTCGGCACCCGCAACCGCGTCGGAGTTCCGACTGGTGGTGGTCACCCCGAATCGCGCGGCGAGGTCGCTTCGACGATCCGCAAAAGGGTCCGCACACGTGATTGCGGGTGGTGCGACCAGTTCCTGGCGGAGCAACCCCTGAAGAATCGCCTCCGCCATCACGCCACTTCCAACAAATGCAATTTGAAGATTCTTGAGCATCGCAACGCGGCCGGTTCGATCATCGGATCCCGGATTCCTGGCTTCCTCTTTACTTCCAGTGCCTGACCGTGATATACGATATGAAGTGAGAGGTGGAGTTTTTGCCTTCGCGCGTCCCCCGTGACGTCTGGGGGCATGCCGCTCGAACCACAGGCAATGGGAGAACCGACCCTGGACACGACTGAATTCGCCTCCATTGAAGAAGCCATGGCCGCCCTGAACCGCGCCACAGTGGCCGTGACACAGGGTCGGCTTGCCGCAGCCACACTCTATGAGGGCCTCGGACACGCGCTCGAGGAGTGCGAAGGACTGGCCCGCCAACTGTCAGATGACACGTTTGCCAGTGATGATGCCTCCCGCGTCTGGCGGGCCGCTTCCACCGATGCCGTCGAGGCCCTCCAGCGTGGCCTTACAGAGATGTCAGGCGCCCTCGAAGGTGAGGTCGTGGACAACGATGCCCTGCTCGGCGCGCTCGAACGGGTCACACAAGCTGAAAAGCTGATGCGCATCATTTACCGGGGTGCACAGGGATACAATGCAAGCGTGCGTGAGGCGATGGAGAATGCGAGCAGGATCCCGTGCATGCGCTGTGGCAAACGCAACCCAAACGTGCGCACATCCTGCGAGCAGTGCCACTTTCCTCTTCCCAACACGGGCGTGGAACGCGTCGAGATAGACCTTGTCGGAGGTCCCCAGGAACGGTCCGTAGCCGAGTCTGTCTTTCTGCGCCGCCTGCGGGAACTGGCGGCACTTCCGGATTCCGAGCGCGTACGACAGTCGCAGGAAGCGATAGTTTTTCTCGAAGACCTCGAGCGCCTCTACCTGCTTGGTGAGCGCCAGGTCGACACACTGGTCGCGCGAGCTCCAAAAGGGCACCCGGCCAGTGTCCTCGCCTCACAACTGCGCACCCGCATCCAGCATGTGAAAGAGACCCTGGCGAACGTGCGATCCGCAGTTGGCGCCGGTGACCCGTCGGCACTGCTCGACCTGGTCGGCTGGCTTGAAGAACAGTTCTACGTCTTGCAAGACCTCAAGGAACAGATTGCAGACGCTTGCGCGTAGCAGGCGCAACAGGTCAGGAGGAAAGTACATGAACGCAATGTTCTCGGCAGCAGCATCGTCCGTCGCCAGCCCCGCGACCTTCTCGCCCTGGCAGAACCAACCCGCGGGATCGCAGTCAGCCTCGTCCTTCTCCTCGTTTGGCAG
>JAJXVI010000437.1 GCA_021782195.1 bacterium
CGGTGGGCGATGAAGCCACACAGACAAACTGTTTTGCTCACACCCGTTGGGCTTCCAACGGTGTCATCAGCGAGCCCAACTGCCATCCGGTGAGCAACGAGATGCTTGCGCCGCATCTCATCTCGGAAAGCCCTGGCGTCCACGCCGTGTCCGGGTTGCACACGCTCGGCGCATCTTCCTCGCAGGGCTGGATTCTCGCGGCCCTGAACGGTGACGTGGACAACTACCAGGAACTTCTGCGTCATCAACAGCAGGAATCCGGACTGGTAATTTCCTCACGAATCACCACCGATACCAAGGTCATCCCTATCCAGGTTTCCACGTTCCTGCAAAAAACCGGAGGTGACTTCCGGCGCGCTTTCTGCCTTGCAATGTCATCTCTGGAAGGCTCTGTTGCCGTGGTCATGCACGCGACGCGCGATCCGAACCACGTGTATCTGGCCTTGCGAGGGAGCGGGCAGGCCATTTTTGTTGGTCTTGCTCCTAACGGCTATGTCTTTGCTTCTGAACTATACGGAGTTGTGGAACAGACGTCTCGCTTCATTCGACTCGACGGCACGACAGAACTCGTTCCGGGGCGCCCCGAAACCGCCGGCCAGGTGCTGGTGCTGGATACTCGTGTGTTTCGCAATGGTCAGCGAGACCCCGACCGACTCGACGGCCTTGCCCTGTACGCCTTTGACGGAACTCCTTTGTCGCTTGATGCGCACGACGTAAAGACCGCCGAGATCACGACTCGCGACATCAATCGAGGAGACTACGAACATTTTCTTCTCAAGGAGATTTCCGAGTCACCCATGTCGGTCGAGAAGACCCTTCAGGGCAAGTTCTTTCTTGAAAATGGCCGTGTGCAGATGAATCTTGGAGGGGCCGTCCTCCCTTCGACCCTGCGGGAGCGGCTCTCGAACGGCTCGATTCGCCGAGTTTTGCTGATTGGCCAGGGAACTGCCGCCATTGCGGGAGTGGCGATAGCCTCGATGATGGAACGGAGTCTGGTCGCCCGCAAACGTGCTGTCGGCGTGCCGGCGCGCATTGCGGTTCGTGCATTGAAGGCCTCGGAGTTGAGCGGTTACGGGATGGTGGCAGACATGAGCGACACGCTTATCATTGCCATCTCCCAGAGCGGTACGACCACCGACACCAATCGTACCGTTGACATGGCGCGCGCACGCGGTGCAGCTTCGATTGCCATTGTCAACCGCCGCAACTCCGACCTCGTGTACCGGGTGGACGGGGTGCTCTACACGAGCGACGGCCGTGATATCGAGATGTCGGTGGCGTCAACCAAGGCTTTCTACAGTCAGGTGATTGCAGGGTATCTGATTGCACTCGATCTCGCATTGATTCTTGGCACGATGAGCGAGGAGCAAGTTTGCGGCGAGCTGACCGATCTGTTGCGCCTGCCAGACCGGATGCGATCGGTACTCTCACAGACCGAACCGATACGAACCATTGCCGAACGCTACGCCACGACTCGTCGAGACTGGGCTGTGGTGGGCAGCGGAGCAACGCGCTCAGCGGCCGAAGAAATCCGCATCAAGCTCTCCGAGTTGTGCTACAAGTCGATTGCAACCGACTATATCGAGGACAAGAAGCACATCGACCTTTCCAGCGAGCCACTGACCCTCGTCTGTACGGCAGGTCTGCCGCTCATGGCGTTGCGCGATGCGGTAAAGGAAGTGGCGATCTTCAAGTCGCACAAATCGATTCCCGTTGTCATCTGTTCTGAGGGATTCGATGCTTTTACACCGTACGCCGCCGGAGTGCTGACCGTGCCACGTGCCTCAGAGAACGCATCGGTGCTTCTGAACACCATCGTTGGCCATCTGTGGGGATACTTCTGTGCGCAGGCCATCGACCGTGGCGCTGCGCGTCTGCGTCTGGTGCGCTCGCTGGCGGTCAATTGTCTTGCACGAGCCGAGATCGACTCGCTTGACCTCTTCGATCGAATCCGCGATGCGGCGCAGGGCTTTCACGAGGACATGCGTCGCGGTCTCTACAACAGCTCCCTTTCGGTCGATACGGCGGCCCAACTGGCCTCCCTGTTCGGTTTTTTTCGAGGAGCGCGTTCGCTCGATCAGTTCAGCGACGAGTTTGGTGCCCAGGCGACTCCAGCGCACGTGTTTGAAGCCCTGGTGAACGTACTGACACGCGCCATCAATGAGCTTTCGAGGCCCGTCGATGCGATCAAACATCAGGCAAAAACCGTCACCGTTGGAATCTCTCGTACCGAGGAGACCTTTGACGGTCTTCTGTTGGAAGCCTTGCGTGCCAGCAATACTTCGCTCGAAGCGATTCCCTACCGGGATCTGGCCATGCTTCGAGCAATCACCCCCGCCATTGCGTGCGTCCAGGGAACAACGGTGTATGCCGTCAAAGGGCTGGGAACCCTGGGTCAGCCGCGGTCCGAGAGCACCGTGCAGGTGATCGCGAAGAGCGGGGTCGCCCAGGGGTGGATGTCTCGGGCTGACGCAAGTCACCCGCTCATCGGAACCAAGGAATCCGTGGTGCGTCACCGCTCCCTTTTTGTCGGGTTGGGACGAAAGGACCAGCGCCCTATTGTCATAGTTCCCGTGATGCCTGGTGGGAGTGTGGAGTCTCTCGTGCTGCTTCACCTGGAGTTTGTGCCACATCTTGAGGTCGAACGCAAGGTCGAGCTGTTACGCGATACCCAGCGCTACGACGAACTGCGTAGCCAGGTTACAGAGACCGACTGCCAGTGGAGCGACGAACTGCTTGCGTCGCTTTCGGTCGTCGACCTGGTTGCCATGCCGGTCGAGAAACTGGCCGAGCAATTGACGTCACGCGATTTTGCGGGGAGTCGTCGAAGCTGAGGTGGGTTTGCAGATGTTTGCGCGAGGCGCTCGTGACGGGGCTGCTGAGAGAGACGAAGGGCGGTTCTGGGACGCGGTTCTAGACTGGCCCTGGTGGCCGGCTGTCGGCCTGGTGTTGCTGGTGTTTCTTGTGTATTTCCCTGCGTGGCAGTCAAGGTTTATCTGGGACGACAACCTCAACATCACGCAGAACCCTGACGTGCGTGGGGGCCTTGGAGGCTTGCTTCGTCTGTGGAAAGGGGATTCGCCGGACTATTATCCTCTGACGTGGACGCTTTTCTGGCTTGAGTGGCATATTGCCGGCAATCCGACAACCATGTCGGCGACCTTCTTCCACGTGGTGAACGTCGCGCTCCATGCCCTGGGCGCGTTGCTCGTATGGCGCATCCTTGTGCGTCTTGAGGTGCCCATGCCGTTTGTCGGGGCAGCGTTGTTCGCGGTCGAACCGGTCAACGTCGCGAGTGTGAGCTGGATTACCGAAGGCAAGAATACCCTTTCGCTGGTTTTTGCAGCAGCCTCGATGCTCGCCTTCCTGCGCGCTCGCTTGCCCGTCGGAGGCGCGGCTACATCACGTTCCGATTCGCGTGCCGTGTCACGAGCCACGTGGCTCGTGCTGGCCGTGATGCTCTACGTGTGCGCGCTCTTGTCCAAGGCTTCGGTGGTTCCCATGGTCTGCGTGCTGCCTGCGATCCTGTGGTGGAAACGTGGCCGCCTGGAACGTGCGGACGTACTTGCGCTGCTTCCCTTTACTGTGCTGGCGTTGCTGGCCAGCGTCGTCGCGGTGTGGTTTCACGTGCA
>JAJXVI010000438.1 GCA_021782195.1 bacterium
GCTTGTCGGCATACGTGGCCTTTTGCCCACGCTGCGTGCAATCGAGAACGGGATGGACATCGCTTTTGTCAACAAGGAGACGCTGGTCGTCGGCGGCGATCTGGTCATGTCCACGGCACGCCAATACGGGGTCAAGATGCTGCCGGTCGACAGCGAGCACTCTGCGTTGTTTCAGTGCCTGAATGGTGAGAATCCGGCCCGGCTGGCTCGTCTGATTCTGACAAGCTCCGGTGGACCGTTCCGCACCTGGGATGCGGAACGCATGTCTATGGCGACGCGCCAGCAGGCGCTCGCCCATCCGACGTGGAGCATGGGAGCCAAAATCACAATCGATTCCGCCACGCTGATGAACAAGGGTTTCGAAGTCATCGAAGCTGTTCACCTGTTTGGCGTGCCGCTGTCTCGGATCGACGTACTCGTTCACCCGCAGAGCGTCGTGCATTCGATGGTCGAGTTTGTGGATGGTGCCGTCATCGCCCAGATGGGCACGCCAGACATGAAGGTCCCGATCCAGTATGCACTGTCGTATCCGGACCGACTTGGACCCGCCTGGAAGCGCCTGGATTTCACAGCGGTGTCAGCTCTGACGTTTGAGGAGCCTCGGCGGGCTGATTTCCCGTGCCTCGGCTTTGGCTATGAAGCCGGGCGTCGTCGTGGCACTGCCCCGTGTGCCCTCAACGCCGCGAATGAGGTCGCGGTCGATCTCTTTCTGCGGGACCGCATTCCGTTCGGAGCCATACCGCGGCTTGTCGAGAAGGCCATGGAGGCGCACGCTTTCGTTGCAGATCCCTCTCTTAACGACCTGCTTGATACGGATCGATGGTGTCGCAGGTTTGTAAGCGATCTTCTGGCCAGGGCGCCCGCCCCGGTGGTGTCGATTCCCTGATCGGCAGCCACTGACGGAACCGCCCGGCGCGTGCTGGCGTCTGTCTACGGCCGGACACGCTCACTGCGTTTGTAAATGTCGCTCAGATCGAGGTAGAATGATTTCATGCATATCATCGGTTCCTGGCTTTCCTGGTTTGCCACCAACTGGGTTGCCCTGCTGGTTGTCCTTCTTGCCTTTGGTTTCATCATCCTGGTGCACGAACTCGGGCATTTCCTGACCGCCAAGCGCGTGGGCATCACGGTTCACGAGTTTGCTCTGGGCTTCGGTCCACGCGTATTTTCTCGTAAGGTTGATGAAACCGAGTATTGTCTGCGTGCGTTTCCTTTCGGGGGGTTCGTACGGATGGAAGGGGAGGACGACCCGGAGGCTGACCCCAACGATCCTGGAAGCTTCCAGAACAAGTCGGTTCTGAGTCGTCTCGTTGTGCTCGGCGGCGGTTGTTTCATGAACTACGTGTCGGCTACGTTTGCCCTGTTGCTTATCGGCTTCGTTCACGGAATTCCGGCCATTGTACATTCCAACGTCGTGGGCGGAGTCGTTGCGAACAGCCCGGCCGCGAAGGCGGGGCTACAAGCAGGGGACCGGATCGTCGCAGTTGATGGTACGACGGTGGGCAACTTCGAGGCGCTTCAGCAGCAGATCAAGGGACGCGGGAACATGCTGACCACCATCAGCGTGCTGCGGGATGGGAAGGCGCTGTCATTCCAGGTGACCCCTCAAGTGGCGCAGGTACCCGGCGTGGCTCATTCACGAGCACTCATCGGCGTGCGGCAGTCGGGGATTGCGACGATTGCGTGGACCCCTTCCCAGGGCGCCAGGCAGGTTTTCGCGTGGACCGGGAACTGGGTGAATCAAGTCACCTTTCTGCCGCTTACCATCATGGAACGTATCCACAGTCACCAGATGACCGTCTCACAGGTGCGTGAGGACTCCGGCGGCCCGCTGGCTATCGGGCAGATGCTGTTTGAGTTGTATCATCAGGGAGTGTGGGCGCTCATGTTTCTGTGGGCAATCATCTGTCTGTCGGTTGGGGCCTTCAACCTGCTTCCATTTCCGGCACTCGACGGTGCGCGCATGTTGTTTGTTGGACTGGGCGCCGTGCGTGGACGTCCGCTGGATCCGCGAAAGGAAGGCGTTGTCCATACGGTTGGTCTGGCCGTGCTGTTGCTCGTAATGGTAATGTTTACGGTACAGGACGTTCACAGAATCTTTTCAAACATCCACTTTTTCTGACCCGTTGACCTGAGCCTGCTCCCGTTGTCGCGGACGGCGCTGCCGTGCTTGCGGACGGCAACCGAGGTGCGAACGCTCGGGAAGCGCCCGCCGTCCGCGAAGCGCGCGGCCTGGTTGAGCGGCCAGTTACGCCGCCGCTGGCGGGACTACCCGACTCGGGCCTTCTGCCCGCTGCCTGCGTACCCGAGGATCGGAGACCTGGCCCGCGTCCGGGGGCGCTTCATCCACCGATTCGTGTGAGAGAGGCGCGTCTTCCGGAACCCGGGGAAAGAATGGCCGTGCTTGGCAGTACGTCGTTTGTGTACTCGCCGTCGGCGTCAGCCGCGGTCAGATCCAGTGAGAAGGTACCCGGCTGGCCAGCCTGGACGACCTGGTGCCACGACAGATGCTGGTCTCCGTATCCACCAGGCACCGTCATCACTCCGGCGTTACGCACGTTCTGCCAGGCTGCGATCCAGTAGAGCGCTCCCGCGCGAAGTCCGGAAAACGAGAAGCTTCCGTCCGGCTGGAGAACGCCCCGAGTTGCGTGCCCACTGGTCATGTCTACAATCATGACTTCCGCTGCGACCGTTGCATTCGGACTTGCGTGCTCAGGGGGTGTCAACCGGCCCATCAGCGTTACCGTACCTGAGCTGGAAGCGGGCATCGTGGAAGACGGCGATGCAGCTCGAGCGGTCGCGGGCACTTGCTGAGAGGAGCCTGCCTGCCGTGAGTAGGGCGAGGTCATTGCAGGGTCCTGTGTGTCGAATGCGGGTGGTAGACCGTGAGACTCATTGAGTGGCAGATACGATACAGCGGCGCTGCTGTGTGGCGTAGACGGTGCCTGTGCGGGATGCGGTGGAACGGTCACGAACGGTGGGGATGAAGTTGCAAGTGCCACGCGAGGCTGGCGTGAAGGCTGCGGACGGGAGCTTCGTGCCACCACCGTGTGCTGGTTCGCGGGCTTGGCTGCGTGTCGGACTGTGGACAGGGCGGTCGTCTTCCTGCCTGCACGCGCTTTGACATCGGGCTTGACGGCGTGCGCTGGAGCCGGAGAAGCTTCACGACCGGTCTTTTCGCTCGTGGACGGTGAGGAAACGGGCGTTGCCGGTGAGGGAGCCTGCCACGCAACAGTTCCCGCGGTCATCGAGGGAGATGGAGCAGAGGCCGGTGACGATGTGACCTCGGCCGGGGCAGGACGCGGAGAGGCGACACGGACGGCCACCGGGTACGGCACCTGCTCGACCAGCTTCACGGTCTTTACAACAGGCTGAAGTCGCACCTCCACGCTTGAGGAGGGGGCTGCGGCGGGTTGGCGTGCAGCCAGTGGCAACCCAAGGATCACAGTCACGAGCCAGATGATGGCTCCGCCCCCATACAAAAACCAGCGTGCACCCTGCCCTGAATAGATGACGCGAAACAATCCCGTGGCCCGTCGCCCGTTGGTGAGCGGCAGGTCGGCTCGCCTTTGCCGAATCGGACCGAGCTTCATTCGACTCACTTCACTTAACAGGGGATGGGTTGCACCGA
>JAJXVI010000439.1 GCA_021782195.1 bacterium
CCAGGAGGACTTGCACCTCCAAGTGACTTCCCGGTTCGCTTTCGCTCCCCGGTTACCAGCGTTCGGACTGTCGCCAGCCCTGGCGCTGCGCGCCATGCCTGGCGCACAAAAGAGAGGCCGCTCGCCTGCAACGAGCGGCCCGGCAGTCACGAATACCGCCAATCTGGTAGATCAGTTGAGAGAAGGCATCAAACGTCGATCCTGGGTGCAACTGTCAAAAACGACACCGGTCAGGCGGTTCACGCTGAGCACGTGCATACGCCCGTCAGGATGTCGATACAGCAGTTCCACCGCCAGAGGGGCTGCCGGCACACTTCTGCCTCGATACGGCTCGAATCCAGACGGTGCCATGTTCCGGTAGTGCTTCAACTGCGTACGATACACGGTAGGCTACCCCTCACCCGAAGAAACAATGGCCTTGGAGATGACTCGCTCGACCTCGGTCCGTTCGGAAGATTTCTTCCTGGTCATACCCGTCGAAAACAGAGCTCAAACCTATCATCCGAAAAGATTCTCCGGCACGCCGTCGGTCCGTGAACTGCCGTCACCGAAACGCGATGGTCAACACCGAAAGTGCGACCGCACCACTGATGCACCTGGCAGAGATAGCCTATCGGAATGTCGTCCGAATGGTCAACACCGAAAGTGCGACCGCACCACTGATGCACCTGGCAGAGATAGCCTATCGGAATGTCGTCCGAATGGTCAACACTGAAAGTGCGGCCGCACCATTGATGGGCGTGCGGAAACTCCGCAACCATCCCAATACAGTGGAGCGGCCACCCTTCTTGACTCAGAATGTCGAACGGATTGACCTCTTCACCCCAACTTCTAGAGGCGCGGCCGAAAAGGTCGCACCGATCAACGTCTGGGGGCTAGAAGGCCGGCCGATCTACTATATCTTGTAGGTTGCGGGATACCCACAACAATCAGAAGGGGGTTTTCGGCCGGGCTTCTAGGCTTGCAGGTGCGCCTCGACAAACCACAACCACTTGTCAACACCCCGAGTAATTTCAGTGAACAGGTCTGCCGTCGCAGCATCTTCAAGTGCAGTCGCCCGATCAATATCACCGCGCACGAGTCGACCAAAAGCAGCCAGAGACTTCGCGATGGCCTCACAGTGGTCGTGACCGCTCGCAATTCGCAACGGATACGGGTCAAGCACCGTCTGACTGCTGACTGAAGCCAGCGTTCCCTCGGCGATTCCACCAAGCGCAACCACGCGCTCGGCAAGCAGATCAACGTATTCCTCAACGTCTTCAGTCAGTTCGTCAAACATCTTGTGAAGAGACATAAACTGCGGCCCTTTGACATTCCAGTGAGCCTGCTTGCAAGACAACTGGAGGTCGATCGCCGCAGCGAGGGCGTGATTGGCCAGGTCGACCACCTGCGCACGGACTTTCTCAGACAGACTGCTCTGTGTTGGATACGCCAGCGTGGAACTGTGAGTTGACATGGGTCCTCCTTCATTCTCGCCGACTGCGAACAGCGCCTTGCTCGGCAATGCGCCAGCGCGCGGTTCGGAGTCGCCACGGCCTCAACCGCATCGAAGCAGTCAGGCTTCAAGCAACTCGGCATCACAAGTATACCCACCAACCCAGCAACCTCCTCCCCGCCCGAAAAGTGACCTTGGGCAGAAAGGACATGTCCGCCTCCTCGTTCAAGAATGAATGCTTGTGACCCAGCGAGAAGCACAATCACAACGCCAGCAATCGCCCAACAATCCAGAGCGGCGAAGGCAGGCCGCGGTGGCCCTTGACTCCGTCCCCGTTGGAATTCTCCTGACGGATAACGAGGGGAACTGCTACTACGCCAATGACGCCTGGATGGAACGAACATCCTCGACCTTCGAGCAAAATCGTGGAAATGGCTGGACACGGCTTGTTCCCCTCTGTGAGCGGACGGCACTCGACGCCTTCCTGCTACGCCCCAATGGTCGCGGCGATTCTCGCTTCGAATTTGTGACCGTCGTCTCACCCCCAACTCCGGCCGCGCACGCACCGGGAGAGGGACCGGCCGCGCACGCACCGGGAGAGGGTGCAGCGTACCGTCCCCGTGAGAGCCGGAAAGGGAACGCGCCCCACAACGAGACGCGCTTGCGTGTTCGCGTCTGCACCATGCGCGACGAGGGTGGCTTCTGTCTGACGGTGGAGGACGTCACTCGCTGGACCCACACCGAACATCGCCTGGAAATACAGAGCGCCCTGTCACAGATCTTCATTGAAATCGTCGATCCCGTACTTGCGATGGAACAGGTGCTTCGGGTCCTGTGTGCGCGAACCGAATGGAAGGCAGCCGTCTGCTGGGTCGTCGAGGGAGACTGCATGCACTGCCAGGCAACGTGGATCGACCCGTTGCTGCCTCCCGTCAACTTCGCAAACGCCTGGCGCTCCTGTTTCCCACACAAGGGTGAGGACCTGGTCGGTCAGGTGTGGGCGGGTTTGAAGCCCGTCTGGTTCGACGAGGAAGGAGACTCGCTCTCCCCGGACGGCGACGTGGATCCGTGCATTCCGGACCCACGTCGAGAAATCGTGAAAGCCACGGGTCTGCGAAGTCGGTGCGGCTTCCCGATTCTTGACGGCAAGGAGTTGCTGGGGGTCATCGAACTCTACTCCACTCATCGCTGCAACACCGACCCGGAAGCCGTATCAACGATGCTGCTTTACGGCTCCCGAATCGGAATCTATCTCAGCCGTCGACGGGCAGAGGAACGTCTGCGGCATTCACAGGAGCGTTATCGCGCCATCATCGATCAGGTTCACGACGCCTTCATCGTGATGGACGTCGACGGCCAGATCATCGACTGGAATCCACGCGCCACCGAAACATTCGGCTACACGCGCGACGAGGCCATCGGACAGAAGATGGCCGAACTGATCATTCCTCCTCACCTGCGACAGTCGCACGCCAACGGTCTTCGTCGCTTTCTCGACTCGGGCGCGTCGACCATCCTCAACCGCACACTGGAGACAACAGCCGTGCACAAGGACGGCACGGAGTTCCCGGTAGAACTGGCAGTAAGCTCCGTTCGACTGGGTGCGCGCACGATTTTCTCAGGGTTTGTGCGACCGATTGCCCACCGAAAGAGAATCGAAGAGGCGCTTCGGGCTGATGCCGATCGCCTCAAGGCGATCATCGACACCCAGCACGTTATCGCAGTCTCCGAAGCCGACCTGGACACCCTTCTCACGCTTGTCGTCGAGCGCACCATGCGCCTTACAAATGCCGACGGCGCCTTCATTGAAATGATGCGCGACGCGCGGTTGCTCTGCCGTTACGGTAGCGGAACCGCAGCCGAACACGTCGGGACGAGCCTGTCGGTCGAAGGAAGCCTTGCGAACTCGTGCATGAAGAGCGGCGAGCTCATTCGGTGCGACGATCTTCAGGGCGACCCTCGCACCGACCTGGAAGCAGCCCACCGACTTGATGCACGTTCCGCGGTGCTGGTGCCGTTGCGCGCGCCGGGCCGGGTATTCGGCGTGCTCACGGTAACCTCGCGACGCACCCAGGCCTTCACCACCAATGACACCGACACGCTGCAACTCATGTCCGGCCTTGTTGCCGCGTCGCTCAGCCACGCGGAAGAATCGCGCATGCGTCGACTGGCGACAGAGGCAAGTCTTGAGGC
>JAJXVI010000440.1 GCA_021782195.1 bacterium
AAGGTCGGCCACCGCCATCCCAAGGGGATTCGTAGCAGTCAGGACGTTCTGTGCGGCGCGGAAGGTGCCGTCGCCATTTCCGAACAGAATGCCGACACGGGTAGACTGGTACTTGCCTCCGGTTCCAGTATAGGTAAAAGCAAGGTCCACGTTCCCGTCGCCGTTGAAATCACCACTGGCAAGGACGCCGCCCCCGTTCGTTGCTGCCACGTTTACAGGAGCACGAAAAGTGCCGTCGCCATTGCCAAGAAAGACCTCGACTGCCGTGCCCTCGTTGAGGACGACGTCTGGCTTCCCGTCACGATTCAGATCGGTGACCAGGACCGATGTCGCGCTCCCTGCCGTGGCGATGTTCCTGGCCGCCTGAAATGTGCCGTCGCCGTTGCCGAGAAAGACGGACAGCTGTGACGAGTTGTTCGACGCCACCAGAAGATCTGGCTTGCCGTCACCATTGACGTCCGCAGCGGCAACGGCTGAAGGCGCATACGAGGCAAGGTTGAGGGGTGCCTGAAAACTTCCGTCACCATTCCCGCGTAGAATCTGCACTACCCCGGCTTGATTCAGGGCAACCGCAATGTCTAGATGACCGTCGCGATTGAAGTCGGCCTTCGCGATCGCGTTTGCGGTGCTAGGAGGAACGGAAAGCGAGGTGATCACGGGCGCGCCGAACGTGCCATCGCCATTGCCAAGAAGCACCGATATCGAGCTCGGGTCGTCATTGTCGGTCACGACGTCAAGGTGACCGTCGTTATTGAAGTCGCCGGTAACCATTCCGATTGGAAAACCACCCACGAGGAAGTCACGTGGAGGGCCGGAAGCATACAGGGCGGGCAGCGGACTGACCGTGAACTGCACCGAGTCTGCAGAGACAAGACCGGCCGCTGTGGCCACGAGGGTATAACCGGGCGTCGCCAGCGAGATGCGCAGATTGGTGAAGGTCGCCACGCCGTTGACCGCATTCACCGTCAGGGTACCGGTGAGGATCGCCTTGTGCGGGTTCACGCCCAGGGAAATGGTGACAGGGTTGTTTGCAGATGTGACCACGTTTCCGTACACGTCCTCGATGGCGACCTGCACGGGAGGCGTGATGGGCGTACCGGCATCAACTGCACGCTCAACGGTTCTTGTGGCCGACGAAGGTTGGGAAAGAAAAGCCAGTTGAGCGGCGGTACCCCGCGTCGACTGACTCTCGGAAACGCTTGCCTGTCCGCTCGCAATGCCGCCGGATCCGCAACCGGTAGACAACAGGGCCATCACTCCGAACCAGAAGATCAGCACCGACGTTCCAATCCCGGTGGGAAGTTCAGAACCGACCGAGCAGCAGCCGGCCAGCAACGCACCAACGGCGATACACAGCACAATGACAGTTACAACGCGAAACCTGCCTCGTCGAAGCAGCATGCGCATCTGACGAACAATCGTTCCCATGTCTATCCTCCTTCACCCCCACCGGCTCCACCGCCCACGGTACGAGCCCCATAGACATTGCAGCCTCAAGATCACAGACTTCGCACGACACGCGCGAAAAATCCTCCCAGGACGACACTTCTTTTCCAAGGCAGGGACCGGGCAGAAACGCAAACAATACAGGTCAGATTTTTCACGGTCATACCGTTTCACGAACATACCGTTTCACGAACATACCGTTTCAAGGAGGCCCCGATGCCGCGTCAGATCAAGTTCGGAGTGGTCATGCCCCCCGTTTTTCCGCCACGTATGCAGGTGGGGCTGGCCCAGGCCTTCGAATGGATGGGGTTCGATCAGATCTGGTTCCCGGATCATCTGACGTTTCCCGATTTCATGCCCGCGCCCGACCCCTGGAGCATCATTACAGCGTGCGCGGTGAAGACCCGTCGCATCGAGTTCGGAACAGCAGTCTCCGATCCGCATCGCATGCATCCGGCCGCCTTTGCCCAGCGTCTGGCTACCGTCGACACGCTCTCTCGCGGTCGCATCATTCTCGGGCTGGGCAGTGGCGAGTCGATGAACCTCGATCCGTTCGGCATTCCATGGGACCGCCGCCTAAAACGGCTACAAGAAGCATTCTACGTCATACGCGGCCTGCTCGACGCCGATGAGCCGTTTACATGGCACGGCGACTTCTTCCATATTGAGCACGCGCGCCTGTCTGTACACCCGTATCGGCGCCGACATCTGCCCATCTATCTTGCCGCACTTGGTCCGAAAGCCCAGCAGTTTGCGGGTCGACACGCCGACGGCTGGATCCCCACCTCGATACCGCCACCATACTACGCGGACTATTTCACCCCTGTGGCCAGCGCGGCGCGCGACGCCGGACGCAACCCCGGGGAAATCCGCCGATGCGCAATGATGACGCTTGCACTGGCCTCGGACACGAAACCCGTTCTCGACCTCCTGGCGGACCACGCGCAGGGGCTCATCTGGCCTCCTGTCGCAGAAAAAATGGGACTCAAGCTGGAACTGCCCGAAGAAGACGGGGGAGCCCATTACGCGGCCGTCAACCCGCACGATCCCGCGAGCCTTCAGCGCTTCGAAGCGCGACAGAAGGCCATTCCTCCTCACGTTCTGGAAAAGTTCGTCTACATCGGTGACGTCAAGCGCATGCGTCGCGCGATCGGTGATTTCATCGACGCAGGAGCCGACACGTTCCACCTCACGAACGCCAGCCTTGACCCGACTGCATTTCTCAAGCTTGCAACCGACGTGCTCCCGTACTTTCGCCGGCGTCGTGCCCCCGTGACTGTGCAGGTCGCATCGGCTGGCGCAAAGCTCGTACGCGCGGCGGGTCTGGCTCCAGATGCCGACCCACGCAAAGCGATGGACTGGCTGAAAAAGCAGCAGTAGTCTCTGGCAAGGCCGCGGGGACGCGCCTGCGGGGGATGCGCCTGCGGGGGGGGGACCATTTCTGCATCCAGTGCCGCTCACCAGACCCAGCGGAAGGGGCATGACGGTTCGAGGGTCAGGTTTCGCGTCTCCTGGAAGACCTGCGCGTCGGTCGGCGCGGTCGTATTGCACCTCGTTTGCGGCGCAAAATCTTGCACGCTGGTTGACATTGCTGACTGTGCCAGTTTTCGGCAATCTCGCCGACGACAGCGGAAGACTGCGAGACGCAACGCTCAGGGTCTAGACGCAGTGCCCTTCGGTTCAAGGCTCCCGCCGGCTCCGGACCACGGTCCGCGCGCGGCCGCGTAAACTGGCAACGAAAGGAAGGGATCGGGCCTCCAGACCGGCACTTGAATTACGTTCAACAACTCAGTGAGCGGAGGAAGGCCAGTGTTGGTTCTACACGATCTGCCTGACTTCATTGTGTGTCTCAATGAGCCTGACCAGGTTGCCCTTCTGGGTGCGCCCCTTTTGCAGCGTTGCATCAACGAAGCGATCGAAGCGACAGGGCGACGGGAACAGCATAAGCCCACCCAGCACGCACCCCCCGTCCCAGCATACACACCCCCGTCCCACAGCGTCCGGATGCAATGACCGGATCAGCATCTCCCGGACAAACAACGGACGGGAACCTCGCGTAAATCCAGGACGTTTTCCCTGGATTTGCGTCAGAGTTCGACGCCCTTCAATCGCATTCGTCGGTCGTGTCGGCGTGATCGTCTGTGTGCCCCCGACCTGCAACGCCAGCGC
>JAJXVI010000441.1 GCA_021782195.1 bacterium
CTGTTCGACAAGCTCGGCGCGACCGACGAGCAGCTCGATTTCCCGGTGATCTACGCCTCGGGCCTGAACGGCTGGGCCACGCCGGAAGCCGGCGCAGGCTGCCCAGCGACTGTTCCGCGGGGCGAAGCCAGCGTGCATCACGTGCCGCGTCGTTCTTCGCTTTGTCGAGTCGCATGGCGATTGCCTTCAGATAACGCGGGAAGTGCTGCAGCTGCGGCCAGGGGGTCTGGGCCAGGAAACGTTTGGGCATGAGGCGCTGCAGCTGCTGCGTGCAGTCGGCCGTGGCCTCGGGGTGGACGAGCGAGAGCTTCTCGATGGTGTCGGGATAAATGCCCTTCAACATCATGATGATGCCGATGACCACCACCGCGACGCCGATATCTGCTGCTTTGAACTTCACGCCAGACGTTCTCTCCTCTACACGACTTTACGTTTGGTGACGGGGTCGACTGTTCCCAGAAACCGGGGAGTTTGCCAGAGAACCACGCTTAGCTTTACATTCGTGGCCGTCGGCTCACGCTTGTTGGCGCCCGCGCTGGGCGGCCTTTCGACGGCGCATCTGTCGCCTGCGTTTCAACTTGTAGACGTAAGCCAGGATTTCTGCGACACCCTTGTAGAGTTCAGGAGGAATCTCCTGACCGATTTCGCAGGCAGAGAAGAGTGCCCTGGCCAGTTCAACGTTCTCTACAAGCGGGACGTCATTGTCCTCGGCCAGCACCTTGATCTGAACCGCAACAAGGTTCTCGCCTTTGGCGACCACCTTTGGTGCCGGGTCGCCGTTTTCGTACTTGAGCGCGACCGCGAGATGGGTCGGGTTCGTAACGACCGCGCTTGCGCTCGCTGCACCTTCCATCATGCGGCCTTGCGAGGCCTGTCGCATGAGTTGACGCAGCTTGCCTTTCACCTGCGGGTTGCCTTCGGTGTCTTTGTATTCGTCCTTCAGTTCCTGCATGGACATTTTCATTTCTTTCATGAACTGCTTCTTCTGAAAGACGTAGTCAACGATAGCAATGACCGTGCAACCGACGAGTACCTTCTTGATGATGTCCACGCAGATGGCACGGGTGAGCGTAACGGTCGAGTTGATGTCGTTGTTCATGAGGTTCACAAGGTTTGGAAGCGCTTCTCGCACCACCTTGTAGACAATCCAACCGATGACCGTCAGTTTGGCAATCTGCTTCGCCAGTTCCATCAACGACTTGACCGACACGATCTTCTTGAAACCCTGTATCGGGTTGCACTTGGATAGCTTGGGTGCCAGCGGTTCGGTGGAGAACAGGAACTTGATCTGGGCAATATTTGCCAGAATAGCCATGACGAATGCAGCACCGAGCAATGGCGCAAGGATCTTGATGAACCCGATGACAAACCACATGAGGGTCAGACTCACGTCGTTGTGCTGCAGGTCGGCATTGACCATCAGATTGCCCCAGGTGCGGCGTGTAATCTCGATTACCTGGCCAAACATCCACCCGCCAGCCGTCATGAGGACTCCGGCAGTGGCCAGCAGCATACAGGTAGAAACGATCTCCTGGCTTTTGAAGACCTGTCCCTTTTTTCGCGCTTCCTGTAGCTTATGTTCAGTAGGTTCTTCTGTTTTGTCGCTATCTTCGCCCACGGTCTATACCCCCTTTCGTCAACCGAATAGCAATCCGGCGTGAGGAACCATGAGCCGGGTTGTATGGTACATCCAGTGGATGTTATCGTTGAAAAGTTCCCCCAGCCGTCCACGCAGGAGCATCAGGCTGGATGCGAGCAGGGAGAGTCCGATCATGATGTTCAACGGAAAGCTCAACATAAAAACGTTCATCTGTGGTGCAACACGGGCAAGCAGCCCCAGTGCGACCTGTGTGATGAACAGGGAGGCGACGATCGGAGACGCGATCTGCAGGCCGAGCGTGAAGATGACTCCCGTGCGGTCGAGCAGGTCAGAGTCGAGTTGGCGGGTGAACGGGATGCCCGTGAGAGGAATCACCTGATAGGAGTACTTCATTGCCTCGAGTGCTCGGTAATGTCCATCCAGAAGCAGATAGAGGATCATTGCGAGATAGAATGCCCATCGGCGAATCATGTTGACGGAACCGTGGCTTGACGGGTCAAAACTGGACGCCACGGACAGACCCATCTGCACGTCAAGCAGTTCTGCGCCGAACTGTACCGCCGCCATAATCAGGTAGGACACGTATCCGAGTACAAGTCCGACCGCAAATTGTGAGGCGATGAGACCGATGAAAGGAACATAGTCGGTGTTCAGGAGATGAGGTCCAAGTTCCATCATGCCTCTGGTCACCGGTACACTTGGGAACATCACGATCGAAAACACGGCCGCAATGCCCACAAGAATGGGCTTGGGGATGTGTTGTGATCCCCAGATCGGAGCCTGGACAAAGAAGCCCACCATCCGTACGAAGATGAGCAGCCAGACTGCCCAGACCGTGTAGAACTGGCTGGTATTGATCACGTCACTTCACCACGAGCTGTGGAATGTAATGAAAGATTCGCGTTGCAAACTGCCCGATCATTCCACCAATCCACGTGCTGCAGATGACAAGGGAAAGAAATGTGACCACGATCTTCGGAACGAATGACAGGGTCTGTTCCTGTACCTGCGTGGTTGCCTGGAGGACGCTGATGACAAGGCCAACCATGAGTGCGGACATGAGCATCGGTGCAGACAGGGCAAGAATCAGGTAGAGGGCCTCGCTGCAGACGTGCAGGATGAAGCTGTCATCGTAGACTATTGCGGCAAGGAAGGGCATCTGCAGGCTCCTTTCAGTAGATCGGTTGTTTGAAGCTCTTTACAAGCCCTTCGATGATCAGTTCCCAGCCGTTGATCATGACGAACAGCAGTAGCTTGAATGGCAACGAGATGGTCATTGGTGAGAGCATGAACATACCCATCGACATCAATACGGAGGCCACGACCATGTCGATGACTAGAAACGGGATATAAAGGAGGAAGCCGATAGCAAACGCCGTCTTCACTTCGCTGATGATGAACGCCGGTAGCATGATGTGCAGCGGAATATCGGAGGCTTTGTCGATGGTGGTGGGCATCTGTTTGGCCGGACCAAGTCGGTAGAAGAACACGATGTCAGAACGGCGGGTATTGACGTACATGAAGTCAATCAGGGGCGAGGTGGCTCGCTTGAAAAATTCCTCGTACGAGATGCGCTGGCCTGTCGGGTGGAAGTAGGGCTGAAGGGCCGTATCATTGATGCGTTTGCCTACGGGTGCCATGATGTAGAAGGTCATGAAGAGCCCGAGTGCCATCAGTACCTGGGTTGGTGGCACCTGCTGGGTTCCCATGGCTGTTCTCAAGAAAGAGAGAACGATGCTGATGCGGATGAATGAGGTTGTCATCACGAGAATGTACGGTGCAAGGGAGAGCACAGTCATCAGCAGCAGGATCTGCAACGGGGCAGCCAGGTAGTTCGGGGAGTTCGCTGCGTGAGAACCAATCGTGATCGTCGGGAGCTGCAGAATGGGGGCTCCCCCGCTTGAATCGGGTCCTTGAGCCCAGGCTGGCGTCATTGCGAACACAATTGTGCAGCCCACCAGTACAGTCAGCAGCATAGCCCACAGAAATGTCGACGCGTACCTGGAATGACTC
>JAJXVI010000442.1 GCA_021782195.1 bacterium
TCGGTTTCCGCGATATACCGCTCGACGCGACTGCAAACTCGCACGCCGTGGTGATCCGATTTGCAGACAATGGCAGTGGCATCGAGGAAAGCAACCTCCCACACATTTTCGAGCCGTTCTTTACCACGCGTCCCCACGGCCTCCGAAGCGGCCTCGGTCTGGCCATCGCCACTGGCACCGTCGCTCAGAACGGTGGGCATCTGCACATTTCCAGCAACACCGGTATCGGCACAGTGGCAGAGATATGGCTGCCGGTACATCAAGCGACACACACACCGACAGAAACCAACCGACAATCCCGCCCAATCCGTCCCTGCAGAATCCTGCTCGTTGATGACGACCCGATGGTTCGCCAGACCATCGCAGAAATGCTGACCGCCTCGGAACACGAGGTCGTCGAAGTCTGCGGACCATTTCAGGCAATCGACCTTGTACGCAATCCTGAAAATAAATTTGACGTGGTCGTGAGCGACATCAAGATGCCGGACATGAACGGCCTTCAAATGATGGAACGAATACGAGAGATTCGCCCCCATCTCCATCCCGTGTATGTGTCCGCACACGGAGATGAACCTGAACTCACCAGACAGCTCAGGACCCACAAGGTCGGGTTTGTTCCGAAACCGGTCGAACCTGAAGCCCTGTCCCAGGCGATCGCTCTGCTCCTTGAGGAGACACGCCACCCGTCTGCCTGAAAGGGTGACAGAAAATCTTCTGGACTTGGACGGGGGCCCACTGCAATGTGCTGCAAGCCTGCCTTCTCTCGCCCGAATCCAGGTTGATGTTCATCGCCAACGGAAGCGTCCACTGGAGTTGGGCTCAGGCGGCATTCTCTTCCGGAGGCAGGTACGTCGGATTCAGACGGTGGTACATGAGGTCTAACGTGGAGCGACAAAGATAGATTTCCTCACGACGCACCACGGGCCTGTAGCCAAGCAGGACGCACAACTGCCTCGCCTGTTCCGTGGACATGCCCAGAACCCGCGACGCCAGATCAATCTCCACCAGATCGTCTGAGGGGAACCCATCAAATGCTTGAGACATTGTAGCTTCCTCCTTCCTGGAAACTGGAAAACACGCACGCTCACGCATCCGGAACGCCGGGTGGTTCCCGCGCAACAGAGGTGGACGTCAGTCCTCACAATATCCCACTGGTGTTGACGTCTTGCGACCACGATGTTATCTGATTTTGAATCCCTGGCGCACAGGATGTGAACAAATGGTCAGGCTTCGTCAACATTGTTTCCGAAATGCGGCGCTTCACAAATTGTCAACGGTCCGATGCCCCCACATTCACGCAAAGGAGAGCGACAGGTCGCTTCAGGCCAGTCTGACGTCTTCTGACACCCAGGAAACCCCGGAAGGGAGGTCGCGCGGGGAGGCATTCCGAGATATCAGCGAGACATCTGCCAGACCCACAAAATACAGGTCTCGAAAGGACATAATACACTGTATGGGGTATATAGAGAAGGTGAGGGTACAGGTACGCTCTCGCAGCGGCTCCCAAGAAGCACAGCTTCCCATCCCTCGTCTCAGGGAGAAATGCAAACATGACGGTTCCCTCCATCCAGATAGTGCACGATGACATTCTCAAGACCCGTGCAATCGCCCCATCAAGTGTCGATCTCATCGTTACGTCGCCACCCTACAACGTTGACATCAACTACGGGGCACACAACGACGCACAACGTTATGAGGACTACCTTGTCTTCTGCCGCGCCTGGTTGGCCCGTTGCTTTGAGTGGCTGAGCAACGATGGGCGCTTCTGCCTCAATATTCCACTCGACAAGAACAAAGGGGGGCAGCAAAGCGTCTGCGCAGACCTTACCAGTGCAGCAAAGCAGGCCGGGTTCAAATACCAGAGCACCATCGTCTGGAACGAACAGAACATCTCGCGCCGCACTGCCTGGGGATCCTGGATGTCGGCGTCGGCACCATACGTAATCGCACCGGTTGAGGTCGTGCTGGTGCTTTACAAGACAACGTGGAAAAAGACGTCCGGAAGTCGGGTCTCTGACGTCAGTCGTGACGATTTTCTTGCATGGACAAATGGGGTATGGACTTTCAACGGAGAAAAGAAAAAACGCATTGGCCATCCCGCGCCTTTTCCAGTAGAGCTCCCTCGACGCTGCATCCAGCTGTTCAGTTACGTTGATGACACCGTGCTTGACCCATTCTGTGGCAGCGGTTCCACCCTGCTTGCCTGTGTGGAAACTCGACGCAACGGAATCGGGGTAGACCTGTCCGCGGAATTCTGCGCACTGGCCCGCGAACGACTCCGTCTGGCCAGTCTTCCCAAGACGCCGCGCCCGCGACGCGCCGTGCGGGCCACAGCGACGGCCTGATTCTGGAACAAAACCTCCATACGCGCGCCTCCAGGCGGAACCTGAATGCTAGGTCCCGGCGTCATCATCGCATCGGATTTGACCCTCCCCCAGGTGTACCTGAAATGGCATCCTCGATTTTGTTGCCGAATGCCACGTCACACGCACATCCTCTCGCGGTGGGAGGTCTGTTTCGCCCCCCATCGCACGACCGTCAGCGTGCAGGAAATTTTGAACACCATCGAGGACAGAGGAGAATGTTCCTCTCCTACGTCCCGGACAGAGAAGTTCTTTAATTCCTGTTAATATCTCGCCCCCCACCCACTCCTCCGATCGGGCCACCCGCAGGCGTTCACGTTTCGTGAAGGCTGACCCGCACCCGAGGTTCACAGGCGTCGATCACGCTCCACAAACTCTCGCGAGGCAGGCTTCCCACAACACTGGACTTCGAATCGCCTCAAACTCGCTCTCCATCAAGGTCTCGTTGCGCGCCGAAGCCTCTACGCTCCTGGCGTGATGTCCGTACGCCGACCAGGTCTTCTCGCTGGGGTCTCTCTGAACGACGAATACCCGAGGACCCTCGTGACTTGACTGCGGGAACGTCGCAACCTCCTGCGACATGCTGACTGCCCGGCGAAGACGATTGACGACAATATTTTATGTATACCCGCTTCCGCGATCCACAATCTCCACGCTCAATGACGACCACTAACGACAAATTCAGGCCATGCAACTGCCCGAGTCCCGCTTTGCAACCCGTCCCGGTCTTCACCGCGAGAAACGTGAATCGCTGGCATGGTATTTTAGAGAAGGAAATCAGGATCCAATGTCGAAGCCCGCAAGTACAGAAGATCTTGGAAGGGTCCCCCCCTGAAAAGCTGAAGCAACGTTGCAGTGATGCGCTCGCGTCGCCTGGTCAGGCTGCAACTGTCCTCCTGAAGAGATGTGCCGCGCCGGTGGTCGCAGGATCGTCATGACCACAGGGCACAAGTGCGCGACACGCGCTGAATTTTATCCTTTCGATGCCTGTCGCCAATCACCGGGCCGGCACCTGGTGCCTTCCGGAAACACGATATCGCACCGGGATTTTGTAACCGAGTCCGTCGCCGACCTTCGTCGGGGAGACGCAGACGATGCAGGGGTAGAAGATGATAGGTATCGATCAAAATCAACACGCCCAGGAGCACGGGAGCGCTCCAAAATGCTGATTCTCCACGCCGTATGGGACGGGGAATCGCTCCACTTTTGGGGCGAAAAGCCAGCTTCCC
>JAJXVI010000443.1 GCA_021782195.1 bacterium
GCCAGCCAGCGGTTCACGTTGCCGCCCTTCTCGTGGAAGAGTTGCTTCGTCTGGCCGATCCACAGGGTCGGGTCGTGGCTGAACAGCACGATGGGGTTCTTCTGGTAGTTGGTGATCTCCAGGCCGTCCGGGTCGATCACGTCGCCGTAGCGGTCCTGCGCGTCCGAAGTAATGCAGTATCGACGCGTGCGCGGGGCCACCAGCGCAGGCACTGACGGCTCGGTCAGGTATGCGGTGCGCTGTGGCACGGCCGAGGTTGTGGGGTCGACGAGTGCGCTGTTCATGGGAGCCTCCTGGAAGTCAGGGTGAATCGAGGGTGAATCGAGGGTGAATCGAGGGTGAATCAAGGGTGAATCGGGGGTGAACGGGGGGTGAATCGGGGGTGAATCGGGGACACTTTGGGGACGAAACGAAAAGGCGCCCCTGTGACAGGACGCCTTGCTCCAGGCCGATGCGGTTCAGTGCAGATTCAGTGAGGAGTCACTGCAGACAGCGACGAGGCAGAGCCTCGACAATGATCTTCATTTGCGGTTCTCCTCAAAAGCGAAGACCCTGCGGGTGAGGCGGGGTCGCATAGGACAGTCAGACTGCCACTGCTGGGTCAGTCGTCGTCCATATCCTCTGGTTTCACACTGGCGAAGCCTCGAACCATGGCCTCGTGGGCGAGACGGGTTAGGTCCGCATCTGGCTTGTCACCATACTTGTTGACACGGCGACGACGCAATTCGGCCTGAAACTGTTCGGGCGTACAGCCGTTCATGTGATGAATTTCTCCAGTTGAGCGTTGACCAGGATTCTGCCTTCTGATTTTACAACGTATCGGTCTGGTTGTACAGAACCCGCACCAGTGGGGACCTTTGTCCTGTCGATACGTTCCTTTGAGAGAGTCGAGAGTCGGCCCTTTGCAGCGGTATTGACAGTGACCTCTTTCGCGCCATTCACGTCTTCAAAGCCGGTTAACCTCACGTCAGGAGTCTCCCAGCTATGCGCGACTCCTGAGTGGCCTTTGCCGGATCGTAACGTGAAGTCTCTGTCGATGATGTCGAGCATTCTCTCCGCTTGCTGTCTGGTGGCCGGCCTGAACACCATCCCGTAGTCAACTGTCCTGGCGATCTTCCCATTGGGAGTGGTACTGAATTCAGCGGACGGTGAAATGGCCCATCCATCAGCCCACATGACTGTCGAAGCCCTCGACACAAGATCGAACTCATGAGGCGGATCTGCTTCTTTGAACCGTGCGGCCAACTCGGCACCGTGCTCCGGGTAGTCCACGTACATGTGGTATATCAATGAGGTCTTGCCTGAGAGCATCGCCCTCGTGTAGGTATCATCACGGCACACATTGTATGCGCCCTCGGCCCCAGCCTCAATAATGTGCCTATCACCGTACTCGATAGCGTGCGGCTTCCCAGCAACTTCTTTCCAGGACCCGGGCTTGGGTGACTCACTTCGAATCCTGTCCGCTACAGATTTCCGGAACTGCTGACCTGGACCATTCTTGTCACCGCCGCCGCTACCCCACTCCCCATTCGGGTTGCGAGGTTCATCCGGGTCATAGGTGCCAAGTATGAAATGGCGTTCTTTGCCGTCTCCGCCGTTGTCCTTCAGCGTTTCGGGCAGCACCGTGCAACGGCACTGGCAGTCCATTCCAGGGTCGCCCCACGCGCCCGGGCAGTCGGCCTCCAGGCCACCGTAGCGAAACGGCTCGTCGATGCCAATCGGGTGCGCCGCAGTGTACTTCTCGCCCAGGTCGTAGTGCGCGTCCCGCACGCGGTCGTCCCCAGCCGTCAGCCACGACTTGCCGCTGACCGACGCCTGCCGATAGCCCTGCATCGCACCCGCGTTGTACAGGCCGACGATCTCCGTCCGCGCGATGTTCTGGGTGCGAAAGCCTTTCGCGATGTCCATCACGTCGGCGATCCGAACCTGCATCTCGCGCAGCGTCTCGCCCTTCGTCATCCCTTCCACCAGCGACTGCTTCAGGTCGCTCCAGGTGGTCTCGTTGATTTTGCGCGCGAAGCGCTGGCGACGCTCGAGCAGCAACTGCGCCGTTGCGGGGTTGTGAAGATTGAACCCGAACCGAGCGCCGACCACTTTCAGCGCGTGCGAGCCGCCCGCCTCGACTGCGTCTTCCAGGTTCCGCCGCGACGCGTCCGAAAAGCGAGGCGCCCACAACGCGACGAAGTCGTCCCGGTGCCCCAGGATCTGGTCAATCTCGTCGTCATGCCTGTGCTGGCCACTGAATGCGTCGGAATCGTCGGAATCGTCAGGACCATCGTCGCCGAAGCCGTCGCGTCCGCCGTCACGTCGAATTCCCGCATAGATCCGCAGATGCTGTTCGAACCGTGTGTGAAGCGCCGCCTCCTGCTCCTCAAACAGGGTGCGCAGGGTGCGCTTGAACGGTTCTTCCAGCGGCTCGGTGTGCTCGACGAGCGAGCGCAGCAGGTATTCGCCGAGCTCGCGCCGCTCCATCGAACGAAACGGCGAAGCAGTCCGCTGCTTCTGCGCTTGCCCATCCTGTGCGCCCGCAACTTCCTGGGACGGCGCGGCAGGCGCGGACGCGGGCGGAAGGGCAGGCCGTGCGGACGCCGCTGGCGCAACCGCGGGGGCGGCCGATGGCGCCGCGTCCGCCAGGCTCTTCACGAACTGATACGTGCCCGGGCCCGTCGGGACGCGGAACACGTCGCCGTCCTCGAGCGGTTCGAGACCCAGCGAATCGCGATACTCGTTGACCATGACCGCCGAGTCTTCGTAGGCCTTGCTCATGATCGTCGCGGCCCTGGCGACGTCGTCCGCAACGGGGTCGTGATGCTCCATCCAGCACTCGCCGTACTCACCAGAAAACTCGCTCAGCAGGTCGCGGTCGATCACCTGCTGGAAGTGAACGAGCCGCGGCGCAATCACCTGGAGCGCCCACATGTACAGGGCGGCCTCGGCGTTTGCGCGTTTGTAGTCGGCCATCTGTCCGAGCAGCACGCCGGGCGTACGCCACACGGTCTTGTGCGCCTCGCGCGCGAACTCCCGCAGGTTCTTGAACTCCATGTCGCGCATCGTGGTCGAGATGACCTTGATGTCCTTGAGCCCGTTATTGGGAGTAACCGTCGGGTCACACTGTCGTCGGTAATGGTATTGCCGTTGTCCTGTTCGGGGGGGTGCACACCTGTCGTGCGAGTCGGGCGTGAAGACAGGGTCAGCCGTGAACTGGCGGAAGGAGGGCGGGGTGGTGACGAGGCTCCAGTGGAGTTGGCGCTGTTTCCTGTCACGCCTTCTGGAAGGATGGTGGTCCGGCTGACGTGGCTGACGTGGCTGACGACAGAGGAACGACCGATACCGGGGAGCAGGCTCGTGGACGATTGGCATTGCGGCAGGGAATTCAAGCATTGATGGACGCCCCCCCTGCGCCGGGGTGGACAGGTTTGCCGGGAGACACAAAACAGATGGGCTGGGAGCCGCATCACATCCTGACGTTTGTCCCACTTGAATAATACAGGTTTTATTCAAGTGGGACAAACACTGAGTCCCCACCACACTTTCCGTCCATCTGTTTTATGGTAACCGTTCAGTCGGGTTTTTGACGAATATTCAGGC
>JAJXVI010000444.1 GCA_021782195.1 bacterium
CGCTTGAAGATATAAGTACCGACTGTGTGCCATTCGCCGCGACAGAAACCGTTCCAGCGACATCCGAATAAAGGCCGGTCGTAACATCGTCGCTGCGCGAAGGGTTTGTATGCGCCGCCGAGGTGCCAAGATAAGTATTATTCCCCGAAGCGCTGGTCAGAATGTCCTGCCAACTGCCCTGCTGATAGCCAATGTGATAGATGGACGATCCCATGACAAGTCCCAACGGCTCGAAACCCGCATCTTCAACAAGCACGAATTCGTTTACCGTCAGGTCACTGGTAAACAGATGTGTGGCCGTCTCCTCGTCCAGACGAGAGAACGCCTCCTGGGGAACCAGCGGTTGATTGCTCAAAGCACCCTCCTCGCGCGATTGTTCAGGCACACGCGGATGTTCGGCGGTCTGGGGGGACGGTCGAATGTCAGACGCGCAGAACCCCGTACGCAACTACGGTATCGCGAAATATTACTCCTCCCCAGCACGAACAGCTCTCTGTCAACGCAATGCGATCGCGTTGACAGAGAGCTGATCGCAATTCGCGAGGTAAAGATACGACACGACAGACCCTTTGCGGGCTCAGCACCGTTCCGCGGCCACGACCGCCTTACGTCACGACCTTCGGGCAGAAATCAGTTGACTGCAAGGTACGCGTCAAGGTCGGCACGCCGCGCGCGGCCCTCGGAAATCTTGCGCACACACGCTCCGGTCACGAAGAACTGAAGATTGACGGCCTTTACCTCCACTTTATGGTTTTCGTCCGGAGTATACCGTGTACCGTCAATGTCGAGTGCACCCCAGACATCTGAATAGAGGATCTCGGTCTCTTCAATTACCGTTTTTACAGTAACGCCCACGACTCCGTGCGCATGTCTCCGACGTGCGTCACAAGCAAGTGCGGCAACCGCGGCCTTGCGGGTCTCGCTGAAACGGCGACTGGTGGTCGTCACCTCGGTATTGTTATAACTGGTCTCCATCGCACGGGTCTTCGCCCCCACCGCCTGACAGTGCCAGTGATAGCCAACTGCAAGGTCGACGGGCATCCAACCCTTTTTCAGGAGCTTGAAAAACGACTCGCCAGACATCGGACTCACCAGTGGGCGCTTGGGCACGGAGAGCCCCGGAAAGCGCACGGCGGTTCCCGTGATCGACACGCGAACGATGTTTCGGTCCACCCGGACGATCTGGTACTCCGCGTCTATCACCGCATGAGCACGAACCAGGTGCGCCTGCTTGAGCACGCGGTCCAGTGCGGCGTCGCGCGCCTCGTAGTACGCGTTGATGAGACCATCGGCGTCGTTCGTGCTGCCCAGGAGCACGTGGTTGGCTGTGTCTGTCATCGCGTGAAAGGTCGACTCGCCAACCACGAGCGCGATGGGTTCGATATTGATCAACTCCGCCAGGTACAGGTCCGCGACGTCGAGCGTACTGGCCCACGTACCTCGTTCCTGGGCGAGTTCCAGACGTCGCCGGGAAGAGGGCGGAAGATTTCCCCGTGACAGAGCCTCCTGGTCAGCAAGCGTCTCAGCCGGGGTCTGTGCGATGACCTGAGGAAGCGACGGGTCAATGTTTGCCTGCCCGGTCAGTCGTCCAACGAGATCGAGAAAGCGCATGAGAAGACCCTCCAGAGCAGTACTCCGTGCGACGGTCCAGCATCAAACAGGTCCGCCAGCGAATCCGCGCCACAAAAAAAACACCCGTTTGCCCTGTGCTCTTTTGAGCAAGCGAACCAACCGTCCTACGACAAGTGTGCGCTTCGCTCCTCCGCGTCCGCGCCAACCTCCCGCCACTTCCGCGTCCGCGCCAACCTCCCGCCACCCCGTTGCGCACCTGCCGGGCGGAAACGGGGTTTGCGTGTCCCGCGGTCTGTTGATAGAATAGAGCACATGCCGATTCTTCCCTGTACCTACGTGGCTCCCCCAGGTTTTCGCAACGGTCACGTCCAGACAGTATACGCGCGACTCTTTCGGCGCGTTGCACCCGTACCGTACGTGCGTGAGCGAATCATCACGCCCGACAACGATTTTCTCGACCTCGACTGGTGCCACGTACAATCGTCGGACGACCCGTCAACCACCCGGGATGAACCGCGGCTGGCGGTACTCTGCCACGGGCTGGAGGGAAGTTCCTCGGGCTCCTACATTGTGGCAATGGCGCGCGCCGTAACGAGCGCCGGCTACGACGCGCTGGCCTGGAACTATCGCAGCTGCAGCGGCGAGATGAATCGCCAGCCTCGCTACTATCACAGCGGTTCCACCGACGATCTGCACACCGTGCTCGAACACGCCCTACAGCGCAAGACGTACCGCCACGTGGTTCTCATCGGTTTCAGCCTCGGGGGAAACCTCGTGCTCAAGTACGCCGGCGAACGGGGTGCCAGCCTCGACCCGCGCGTCAAACGCGTGGTTGCATTCTCCGTGCCGTGCGACCTCGCAGCGGGCGCAGCCGCACTCACCCGTGGCATCAACCAGCTCTACGCACGGTATTTCATGGTCTCGCTTATCCAGAAAATCGACGCAAAACGCCACATCCTCCCCCCCGCGCTGGTCAAGCACGACTATCGGCACATCCGCTCATTCCAGGAGTTTGACGATCGCTTTACCGCACCCCTCAACGGCTTCCTTGATGCACAGGACTACTGGTGGTCCTGCAGCAGCATACGGTTCCTGCCGGACATCCACATCCCTGCCCTGCTCGTCAACGCCCGCGATGACCCGTTCCTCGCGGGTGACTGCCTGCCGTTCGAGACCGCTTCGCACAGCGACAACCTGTTCCTCGAAGTTCCCGACTACGGCGGACACCTCGGGTTTGTCACGCGCGGAAAGGCCACCGACGGTCCGCTGTCGCTGTGGTGGCCGGAGGAACGCGCGCTGGAATTCTTGCGCGGCGATCCTCCCCGGGGGACGTCCCCGCAAGACAGGCCCTCGTCGAGCCTGGGAAAGGCACCTCCGGCGCCTCCGGAAGCCACAAACGCCCCCTCCAGCCCCCTGAAGCGCACCGATGATCACCTCCCCGGGCGTCGCGAGGCGTCGGCTTGACAAAAGGGCTTCGCGGCCTCGGCACCGCCATCTGGACATACCGCCGATACTACATCCCGGGTCTTGGCACCCTGATCGCCTCGGACGCAATGCAGCTTGTCGTACCGATGATGGTCAAGCACGCCGTCGACAACCTCTCAAGCGGGCATCCCAGCGCCGCATACCTGCGCACCCAGGGCCTTGAGGTGCTGACCCTCACCGCACTCATCGTGGTCACGCGCTTCGTCTGGCGTCACTTCATGCTCGGAGGCGCACGCCTGGTCGAGGTCGACCTTCGCAAACGGCTGTTGACCCGCGCGCTCGACCTGCCCGCCACCTGGTACTCGAACACGCGCACCGGCCAGATGATGGCGCTCGCCACCAACGACCTTCAGTCGGTTCGCATGGCCCTCGCCATGGGCATTGTCGCCGCTTTTGACGCCACGGTGTTTGCGGCGGTCGCACTCGGCGCGCTCTTCTACCTCAACTGGCGACTCGCACTCTGCACTGCCCTGCCCTTCCCCCTTCTGGGCGTGGTGTCAGGTATCGCTCTCCGCAAAAGTTTGTACCGCT
>JAJXVI010000445.1 GCA_021782195.1 bacterium
GGCCGATGAGCTTCCCAAGGGCCTCAACGAGGAGGTCATTCGACTGATCTCGGCCAGGAAAGAGGAGCCCGGGTGGCTTCTCGAGGCGCGTCTGAAAGCGTATCGCCATTTTCTTACCCTTCGTGAACCTGCCTGGCCAAAGGTTCACTACCCACCCATCGACTACCAGGAGATTCGTTACTACTCTGCACCACGCCAGAAAGTGCGTCCACAGAGCCTCGACGAGGTTGATCCCGAGCTCCTCAAGACGTACGCCAAACTTGGAATTCCGCTGCAGGAACAGGAGCGGTTGGCCGGCGTGGCCGTTGACGCCGTGTTTGACAGCGTTTCGGTGGCCACGACCTTCAAGGCGCGTCTCGCGGAAGCCGGTGTCATCTTTTGTTCCTTTTCCGAGGCTGTTCGCGAGCATCCAGAGCTTGTAAAGCGCTACCTGGGCTCCGTCGTTCCCTACAGCGACAACTTTTTTGCCTGCCTCAACGCGGCCGTCTTCAGCGACGGTTCGTTCGTCTACATTCCGCGTGGCGTTCGCTGTCCGATGGAACTGTCCACCTACTTCCGCATCAACGCAGCGGATACCGGTCAGTTTGAACGTACACTCATTGTCGCGGACGAAGGGGCCTACGTCAGTTATCTGGAGGGGTGCACCGCCCCCAAACGTGACGAGAACCAACTTCACGCCGCCGTGGTGGAACTGGTCGCACTCGACAACGCGGAAATCAAGTACTCGACGGTGCAGAACTGGTATCCAGGCGACCGGGAGGGCAGAGGTGGCATCTATAACTTCGTGACGAAACGGGGAATCTGCAGGGGAGTCAACGCTCGTATCTCCTGGACTCAGGTCGAGACGGGGTCCGCCATCACCTGGAAGTATCCGAGCGTCATCCTCAAGGGTGACAACTCGATCGGTCGTTTCTACTCCGTGGCGCTTACCAACAATCGTCAGCAGGCCGATACCGGTACGAAGATGGTGCACATCGGGCGGAACACCAGGAGCACCATTGTTTCCAAGGGGATTTCTGCCGGATACGGGCAGAATGCGTATCGAGGGTTGGTCTTGGTCATGAAGGGCGCCGAGAATGCTCGCAACCATTCACAGTGTGACTCCCTCCTCCTGGGGAGCCAGTGTGGTGCGCATACGTTTCCGTATATCGACATTCGCAATCCTTCCGCGACGCTCGAACATGAAGCGTCGACCTCAAAGATCAACGAGGACCAGTTGTTCTACTGCCAGCAGCGTGGCCTGACGACCGAGGACGCGGTGCAGATGATTGTGAACGGCTTCTGTCGAGAGGTTTTTCGTGAGCTTCCCATGGAGTTTGCCGTCGAAGCCCAGAAACTGCTGGGCATCAGCCTCGAGGGAGCGGTCGGGTAGCTTTCTGGTTGCCCGACTTTCCCTGTACAGGTGGCCTTATGCTGCCGTAACAGGCGATTCTGGATAGAATCGCTGGAACAACTTTCAAAGTTCAAGGAGTGCTGAAGAACCAATGCTGCAGATCAGGAACCTGCACGCCGGCATAGAAGGTCGCGAGATTCTCAAAGGCGTGGAACTGGAAGTAAAGGCGGGCGAAGTGCACGCCATCATGGGGCCCAATGGATCAGGCAAGAGCACGCTCGCCCAGGTGCTGGCCGGTCGGGAAACCTATCAGGTAACCGCTGGCGAGGTCATCTATGAGGGGCGTGACCTGCTCGGGATGAAGCCTGAGGAACGGGCTCGTGAGGGAATCTTCCTTGCGTTTCAATATCCGGTCGAGATCCCAGGCGTGAGCAACACCTACTTCCTTAAGGCTGCCTACAATGCGCTGCGAAAGCATCGGGGAGAGGAGGAGCTTGACGCGATGGACTTCCTGCGACTTGTCAAAGAGAAGGCGAAACTGGTCAAGCTTGATCCAGCGCTCCTCAACCGAACGCTCAACGAGGGCTTCAGCGGGGGAGAGAAGAAACGCAACGAGATCTTTCACATGGCCGTGCTTGATCCGCGACTTGCCATTCTGGATGAGACCGATAGCGGCCTTGACATCGATGCCCTTCGCATCGTGGCCGAGGGAATCAATGCGCTGCGCTCTCCATCGCGAGCGCAGGTGCTCGTGACGCACTATCAGCGTCTGCTGAGCTATGTACAACCAGATTTCGTACACGTGCTCTACAATGGTCGCATTGTCAAGAGCGGTGGCCGTGAACTGGCCCTCGAACTTGAGTCGACCGGCTATGCCGACATCATCAAAGCGGAAGATGCTGCTCGGAAGTCAACCGGGCGTTCGCAACAGCCAGCCGGCGTTTCCGTTGTTCCGGGAGCGCGCCCATGATGCTTGACGTAACGTCCGAGACAGACAGACAGGACGCACGCTCTACCCTCCTCGACCGCGATCCCGTGCGAGATGTACACGGCTCGTTTCGTCGTGCGGCTTTCGGGCAGTTTGTGGCCAGAGGTTGGCCCGGTCCGCAAGAGGAGGCATGGAAATACACCAGTCTGGCCGAACTGGCGAAGAAGCGCTTTGTTAACGACTCAGGCTCCAGTGCTGGCATTGATCTTCACGCGCTGCGTGCACTTTGCTACGGAGAGTTTCCCTGCTACGAGCTTGTCTTTGTTGATGGTCGCTTTGTCGAAGCGCTTTCGAACCTGTCCCATCTGCCGGAAGGTGTCACGGCGGGGAGTGTGGCGGCGTTTCTCGACGACGCGACGCGGGCTGCAAGCGTTCCATTGCCGTCTTCCTCGGAGGTTTCCGAACTTTCCGCGATGGAAGCCCTGAACCTTGCGATGATGACGGACGGCATGTTCCTGTCCATTCAGTCTGGAACGGTGCTGGATCGTCCCGTGCATCTGATTTTCTACACGTCGGCCGACCAGGGGCGCGGGCCGCGTGATCATCATCTCCGGAACGTGGTGAAGGTCGGTGACGGCAGTGGTTGTACGCTCGTGCAGAGCTTTGTAGGGCACGGTGACGACTACTTCACGGGCGTGATGACTGACGTGTTCGTGGGTGAGAATGCGCGTTTCGACCATTACAAAGTGCAACGCGAGAGCGTGAACGCCTTCCATCTCGCGAACCTGCGCCTTCACGTTCAACGCGACGCGACTGTTCGCTCCTTCTGTGTGCACACCGGTGGCAAAGTCGTGCGTGATGAGATCGAGGCGCCTCTTGACGCTCCTGGGGTGACGTGTCACGAGTATGGTCTCTACTCGGGAGCTGGAGACCAGCACATCGACTGTCACACCGTGGTTGACCACCGCGTCCCCCACTGCACGAGTGAGCAACTCTACAAGGGAATTCTCGACGGTCGCGCTCAGGGAGTTTTCAGCGGACTTGTGTATGTTCGCCACGACGCCCAGAAGACGGAGGCGCACCAGAAGAACAAGAACCTTCTCTTGAGCGCGGAGGCCGTCGTCAACGCTCGTCCCCAGCTTCAGATTGACGCGGATGACGTCAAATGCACGCACGGAGTGGCGATCGGGTCGCTTGATGCGGAGCAGTTGTTCTACCTGCGAAGCCGCGGGATCGGTTCTGAAGAAGCACGCGACATCCTCACCTACGCGTTCGCGAGTGAGCTTCTGTCGCGGATCGAGGTGGATGCCGTGAGAACTGACG
>JAJXVI010000446.1 GCA_021782195.1 bacterium
TTGACCGAGATGCAGGTCGTCCGAGGCCCCGACGCGCGTGAACACGCGATCGATCACGCCCACGCGCGCGCTTGTTGCGGGGACGAACGACCCCATCTGCGCCATGATGGCAATCAGGGCGACCTGTCTGAGATACGTCGACTTGCCCGCCATGTTGGGACCCGTGATGATGAGCAGTCGGTCCCCCTCGCTGTCGACGTGGAGGTCGTTGGGGACGAACGGCGTCTTGAGCACGCGCTCGACCACAGGATGGCGGCCGCCCTGCACGGTCATCACGTTGTCCTCGATGATCTGAGGGCGCACGTACCCACCGCGGGCCGCGACGTAGGCCAGATTGCCCAGAACGTCGAGCGTGGCGAGTTTTTCAGCGTTGCTTCGAATCGTCTCCTGAACTTCGGTGACGGCGCCCATCAGTTCAGTGAACAGCGCGTACTCCAGCGTCTTGATCCGCTCGTCGGCCCCGAGGATGCGCTCCTCGTAGGCCTTGAGTTCCTCGTTGATGAACCGTTCCCCGTTCGCAATGGTCTGCTTGCGGATGAAGTCGGGGGGGACAGATGCCAGATTGGCGCGCGTGACCTCGATGTAGTAGCCGAACACGTTGTTGAAGCCGATCTTGAGGGAACGGATGCCGCTGCGCTCGCGCAGTGCCTCTTCCATTTCCTGGATGCGGCGCTTGCCCGACGTTCGCACGTCGCGAAGTTCGTCAAGTTCCGCGTGGTAGCCCGCACGGATCAGGTTGCCATCGCGTACCGTGGCCGGACAGTCCGGGTTCAGCGCGTGCGTCAGCCGGTCTCGCAACGGCTCGAGGAAGTCAAGACGGTCGATCAGATCACGCAGGATTCTCGCCTGCAGGTTTTCTCCCGCGGCCGCGATGGATGGCAGGCGATCCAGCGAGTCGGCCAGCGCCAGCAGGTCGCGACCGTTGGCCGTGCCGTAGACCGCTCGGGACAGGAGGCGGGGGACGTCGAGCACGCGCGCAAGTTCGCTTCGCAGCGCGTCAGTGCGGTCCAGCTTCTCGACGAGCTCCGCCACTGCATCGTGGCGCTGTGCGATGCTCTCGAGCGAGAGCAGGGGACGCTCGATCCACGTGCGCAGGAGCCGTGCCCCCATCGAGGTGACGCATTCGTCGAGCGCCCAGAGGAGGCTGCCGCGGCGTTCGCGTCCGATGAGCGTCTCCACCAGTTCCAGGTTGCGACGCGTGGTCTGGTCGAGCACCATCACGTCGTCGACGGAGTAGAGGCGAAGCTGTCCGAAGGCAACGGCTCGGGTGCGCTGCGTGTCCTGCACGTAGGCCATCAAGCCTCCGGCCGCGCGCATGGCCGCGGTCCGCGCGGTCACGCCAAAGCCGAGCAGCGACGCGACCCCGTAGTACTCGCGAAGGGTTTGTTCGGCGTCGACGTCTGACGGTGCGCGGAAGGGGCTGTGCGTGATGTTTTCCGCAGCGAGGATCTCAAGCAATGTGGGCAGTTCGCCGTCGAGTATCACTTCAGCGGGACGCCATCGGAGGAGTTCGTCGATGGCCTTCTGTTCGGCCGCTTCTTCACTTTCCGTTGCGAAGTCGGTTGCGATGAACTCTCCCGTGGTCACGTCCGCGAGCGCGACTCCCGTGTGGGTGCGGGAACGCACGAGACACATCACGTAGTTGTTGCGCTTCTCGTCGAGCACGCCTGGATCGAGGATGGTGCCCGACGTGACGATGCGCGTGACCGCGCGCTTCACCACGCCCTTCGCCTGTTTGGGATCCTCGACCTGATCTCCGATGGCGACGCGTCGGCCAGCGCTGACCAGGCGGCGCAGGTACTCGTCGACCGCAAAGTACGGCACCCCGGCCATCGGTATCTTTCCGACCGGGCCTGCGTCCTTCTTAGTGAGGGTGATGTCAAGCAGGCCGGCGACGCTCACGGCGTCTTCGCCATACGCTTCGTAGAAGTCGCCGACCCGCATCAAGAGGAGGGTCTCGGCACTGCCACGCTTGAGTTCGTAGTACTGTCGCAGCATGGGAGAGAGCGCATGATGCTCGTGCTCGGTGGCCGGATCGCGCCAGGTGCTCGGGTCGTACGGGGTGTTGATCATGCGGGAGGGGCCGGCGGCTTGCGTTGCTGGGAGATGCGTGCCTCGCGGCGACGGGCTCCGTCTGCAAAGCGCTGGCGGGCCTCGTCGGTTTCCACCTCGAGCGGGGGCACTTTTGCGGGCGCGCCGCGCGGATCGAGGGAGACGTAGGTGAGCCAGGCGGTGGAAGTGTGACGTCGTTCTCCGGTCAGGGGGTTCTCTGCCGTGACCGTGACGCCAACCTCGAGCGACGTGTTTGCCACGAAGCTGACCTGGGCGGCCAGGAGCGCGACCTCGCCGACGTGGATGGGGTGCATGAAGCTCATCTGGTCAAGCCCGGCCAGCACGACCGGCGTGCGGCAGTGTCGCTGGGCGCAGATACCGCCCGCGATGTCGACCCATTCCATCACGCGTCCCCCGAAGACGGTTCCCAGAGGGTTGGCATCGTTGGGCATGACCAGGCAGCTCATCTGGACAATGGAATCGTTCACTGGAACGGGAGTGCTCACGGGCAGGTTCCTTTCGCGATTGCGTTCTGTAAAGTTGCGTTCTGTAAAGCTGCGTTCTGTAAAGCGTACAATGGATGGCGTCTCACGTGTGCTTCTCGGGCGCCTTCTTGAACTGCGCCAGCGTTTCCATGACCCCCTCGAGATGATTGGCGGTTCGCGCCATGACGAACAGGAGGTCTGAGAGACGGTTGAGGTATACGAGGGCGGTGGGGTTGAGCGGTTCCGTGCCGTGCAACAGGACCGCGCTTCGCTCGGCGCGCCGTGCCACGGTGCGCGCCAGTTGCAGGTGGGCGCCGACGATCCCGCCTCCCGGAAGTACGAACTCGGCCAGCGGATCCATGATCTGCATGAGCGCATCGATCCACGCTTCAAGTTCGGCGATTTCCACTCCGTCCTCGATGCGTGTCGTCTTGAGGTGGTTCGGGGTGGCCAGATCGGCGCCGAGCACGAACAACTGGTGCTGGATGCGACAGAGCATCGGCTCCAGGCGGGGATGTGGGGAAAACGCGCGGATGACGCCGATGAGCGAGTTGAGTTCATCGACGTCGCCATACGCGGCGACGCGTGGCGCAGACTTGGTCACTCGGCGTCCGCCGGCGAGGGAGGTCTCGCCCGAGTCACCGGTCTTTGTGACGATTCGGGTGATTCTCATGGGGGGGCATTCCCACACGCAGGTTGGCGGATACGCCTCGCTCTGTGTACGCCGGAAAGGGTCCGACGCGAGGAGAGGGCTCCGCGAGAAGTGAAACAGTTCGCCACGCCCGCCCCCGGATCATTCCGAAGAAGCCAGGCTCCTCTTTCCAGCAGGGACCGTGCCCGTTCCCCCGAACGCCTTCGGGGTGCGTCACGGTGCGTGGCGTACCCGCCCCGTCGGAACATGCAGGATGCGCGCGCGCGTCTGTCCGGAGGGGTCGGGATGCAGGGAAGGCGGATATCGTGAAGGTCCTGCGTGCTTATGTGGCTCCCTTTTTACTGCTGGCCGTGCTCATGGCGGGAGCGTGGTTCGGCTTCATCCGTGGCGTCA
>JAJXVI010000447.1 GCA_021782195.1 bacterium
GGCGGGAGTAATGCTCTACGCCAACAGCGGAATCATTTTGAATCCTTTCCAGTACGCCATCGCGTCGAAAAGCAACCTCTCGTTGAACGCCAACACACCGGTCGACTCCTATGACTCACGCAACGGAAACTACGGGGGGCCCAACGTCAGCAATCACGGTACGGTACAGACCAACGGAAGTTTGAGCATGAGCCAGGGTACCATCAACGGCAACGTGCTCGCCGTGTCGCAGACATCCGTATGGTCTGGTTCCACCGTGAACGGCAGTCTGGCTACATCCAACCTCGTGGTAAGCCACAACTCTTCCATCACCGGATCGGCCACTGCAAACACCGCCAGGGTGTACGGAGGAGCGCTCCAGGGTGGAGGAACGATCTCCCTGGTCAGCGGCACCGTCACCGCTCCCCTGCAAGACACGCTCGACCCGAGCACGACAGCCTACCAGACTCCGAACGCAAACGGGAGCATGCAGTTCATCCTGAATTCCGGCAGCGCCGGCGTCGACGCGAACCACAACCTTACGGTAACCAATGGTGCCGTTGCCACGCTAGGCGCTGGAACCTACTATTTCAACGACATCTCCCTCGTCAACGGGGGGCAAATCGTCATTTCCAACGGGCCGGTGTACATCTTCCTGAGTGGACGACTCACCGAAACGTGGGGAAGCCTGATCACCAACAATGCGGGCGCCCCGACCGATCTTCAGATCTTCTCGTCGAATACCAACACGGTCGACACCACCGGGCTGTATGCAGTCGACCTCCAGCAAGGCACGTCTGCGGGAATCTACTGCCCGAATGGCGACGTGCGAATCAGGAACGGCACCGACTTCTTCGGCTCCATCATCGCGCACGCTGTGCACATGAACGGAGCCGTGCATTACGACGTTGCACTCTCCGCCCAGAAAGTCAGGTGCACCACAGGACCGACCAGTACGATCTCGATTCAGAGCTGGGACCGCCACTGATCGTCAAAGTCGCGATGAGTACCCTGCTCGCGCCTCGACTCTCGGCCAGATCCTCTCTCTACACCTGCCCCTGTCGATCGGTTTGACGCAACCGATCGACGTCGCGGATCGGTGGCTCGCCAAACTGGCGCTTGTACTCACGGCTGAACTGTGACGCATCCCGATATCCGACCCGAAAGGCCGCAGACGCGGCGTCCACTTCCTCGCCCAGCATCATGCGACGGGCTTCGTGCAAACGGATCTGCTTCTGATACTGCAGGGGGCTCATGTCGGTCACGGCCTTGAAGTGCTGATGAAAGCCGGAGGTGCTCATTCCCAGGTCACGCGCGAGGCTCGCGATGCGAAGCGGTCGATCGAACTCGCGACGAATCCTTTCAACCGCCTGGGCAATCGACATGGAACTGCTGCCGAGTGCGGGCAGATGCCGAAGGCGATGCCCCTGTTCACCGAGCAGGAGCCGAAACACGATCTCGCGTTTGACAAGCGGCGCCAGTACTCTTGCCTCGCCAGGCGCTTCCACCAGGCGCACCAACCGCACGACGGCGTTGAGGAGATCCGCCTCTACCGGACTCACGACCAGGGCCTTCGCGTCCACGGTGCGTCGCGGTGTGGTCAGAGCGGCCTCGGTCACGACGGAGTCAACCATCGCGGGGTCGAGAACCAGTTGCACAGACAGATACGGGCGATCCGCGGATGCCTCAACGACCCGCCCTGTGACGGGAAGCTCGAAGGTCGTCAGCAGATACTGGTGCGGGTCATACGCGTACCGTTGATCACCAAGTAGAACCTCCTTGCGCCCCTGCGCGATGAGACACAGCGAAGCTCGTGACGTACCATAGACGCATCCCGATGGCTCGGACAGTCGCTTGAGAACAAGTCCGTCAAGGGGTTCGAACACGCCGTCGGCTGGGAGAAGGCGCGCAAGCCGGCCCAGCAGTTCTTCCCGGTCGAACTGCATCCCGCCTGAGCCGACCGCCAGCGCTCCCCTGATCGTCAATGTCATCGCACGGCCCGCCCATTTCTGTAGGATCGTACAAGAAATTCTGGACGAATGTCCTACCTCCTCTTGCGTGGAAGGCGATAGAATAGGCATACAGACACGGCAGGCCCCCAGGACAGCCTTCACAGTTCCTGTAGGATTGTCCAGCCGGTGCACGCTCCGTACCCGACAGGGGCCCACGATTCCCCGGTGTCGCTGTCGACACGTCGACAACCCACACCCTCATTGGAAAGGAAGTTACATGCGCCAGTACAACGCCCGCGCCGCATTCGGCCCCACCCAACCGTTCCAGACCACAGCCATCGAGCGCCGGGAACTCCATCCCAGGGACGTGCTCATCGAGATCAAATTCTGCGGAATCTGCCATTCCGACATCCACACCGTCCGCGGCGAGTGGGCTGCCCAGGCCTACCCGGTCGTCCCCGGACACGAGATTGCCGGCATCGTCACAGAAGTCGGCCCGGAGGTAACACGCTACAAGGTTGGCGACCGCGTCGGGGTAGGCTGCATGGTCGACTCCTGTGGGCACTGCGCCAACTGCGAGAAAGGCGAGGAGCAGTTCTGCCGGAACGGGATGACGCTGACCTACGGCAGCACCGACCGTTACGGGCACATGACCTACGGCGGCTACTCCACGCACATCGTGGTAGCCGAACAGTTCGTCCTGCGCATTCCGGATGGCCTTTCGCTCGAGGAAGCCGCTCCGCTGCTCTGTGCCGGCATCACGACGTACTCTCCCCTGCGCCACTGGGGAGCAGGTCCCGGCAAGAAGGTCGGGGTCATCGGCCTCGGCGGCCTCGGTCACATGGCGGTGAAGATTGCCCACGCGATGGGCGCCGAGGTGACCGTCCTTTCGACATCGCTGAACAAGCGTGGGGATGCCTTGCGTCTGGGTGCCGACGCCTGTGAGTCGACCCGCGACCCGAAAACGTTTGAGTCACTGGCCGGAAAGTTCGATCTCATCGTCAACACCGTCAGCGCAAAGATCGATCTCGATGCCTGTCTGGGCCTCCTCGGCGTTGACGGCACCATGGTCAACGTCGGGGCACCATCGGAGCCGCTCTCAGTCGCTGTATTCTCGCTCATCTTGCAACGCCGCTCCTTCGCGGGCTCGCTCATCGGTGGTATCGCCCAGACCCAGGAAATGCTCGATTTCTGCGCCACGCACAAGATTGGCGCCGACATCGAGCTGATTTCGGCCGCAGAAATCGACCGTGCGTATGAGCGCATCCTCGCGTCCGACGTGCGCTACCGCTTCGTCATCGACATCGGCACGCTGGCCGGCGACGACGTGACCGCGAGCGGAGGGTAGAAATCATGCAGCAGATGTCTCGAGGACCCGCGAACAGCATCTGGTCGCGCGACGAACTTGCCCGCATCGAGGGGGTCGATGAAATCAAGATCTCTGCACGGCGCCTCGACGGCGTTCTGCGCCGTCCCACCATCGTGTGGGTCGTACGGGTAGGAGCATCCCTGTTCGTCCAGTCTGCCCACGGTCTGGACGCTGCCTGGTATCGCGCCACGAGACTCTGCCAGGAGGGGCACATCGAGGGCGGTGGCGTCGACCGCGACGTAAACTTCCTCGACGTTGCCCCGGATGATCCGGTGCA
>JAJXVI010000448.1 GCA_021782195.1 bacterium
TGCGGGTTATCGTCAGCACGGCGTGGCCGGCGCCCTGTGTGCGACGGGAGCCCTGTTTGTCCCCGCCATGCTGGCGATGACCGTGCTCTCGCAGGGATACGCTCGGTTTCGGAACAATTCGCGTTTCAAGGATTTTCTGGCTGGTGTCACTCCCGCGGTCACCGGACTGGTGGCCGCGGCCGCCGTCCTCCTCGGCCCGTCGGCTCTTCATGCGCCCGCGGACGCCTGCGTGACGCTGCTTGCGTTGTTGTTTCTGGTGCGCTTCAACGTTCATCCGGTCGTTCCACTGGTCGGCGGCGCCCTGTTGGGAGCCCTCGGATGGGTATAGGTCGCGGCTGCGGAAGGCGGCGGGAAATTTCCCGGGACATCGCGGTGACCAGTCCTGCACGGATGGACTTCGGGGTAGCAGCCCCGCACGAAAGGAGACAGAGCCGTGAGCATTTTTGAGAAATACCTGAGTGCCTGGGTTGCGCTGTGCATGGTGGTTGGTGTGGCCGCGGGCAAGGCCTTCCCTCACGGGGTTGAGACGCTGCGCGGTCTCGAGTTCGGGACGCAGTCGCACATCAACATTCCGATTGCGGTGCTGATCTGGCTGATGATCTACCCGATGATGCTCAAAGTGGACTTCGGATCCGTGCTGCGCGTCGGGCGCCAGCCGAAGGGGCTGTTCGTGACGCTCTTCGTGAACTGGATCGTCAAACCGTTCAGCATGGCGTTCTTCGGATGGCTCTTTTTCAAGCATCTGTTCCTGTTCGTGCTCGGGCCGGACCTTGCCAACCAGTATCTGGCCGGGGTCATCATCCTGGCGGCGGCTCCGTGCACGGCCATGGTGTTTGTGTGGAGCTACCTGATGGGAGGCGATCCCGCGTACACGCTGGTGCAGGTTGCCGTGAATGACCTCATCATGCTGGTGGCGTTCGCGCCCATCGTGAAACTGCTGGTGACGGGCGCTTCTGGTCTGGTCGTCCCACTCGTGGTGCTTGTGTACGCGGTCGTGCTGTTCATCGTGATTCCGCTCGCGGCGGGCGCGCTCAGTCGCGTCGTCCTGGTCCGGCGCAAGGGGCTGGCGTGGTTCCAGGAGCGGTTTCTGCCCACGCTGCACCCGGTCTCCATCATCGCGTTGCTGGCCACGCTGGTCATCATCTTCGCGTTTCAGGCCGACAACCTGACGGCGCGTTTCGTGCACGTCGTAATCATCGCGCTCGCCATTCTCGTGCAGGTCTACTTCAACTCGTCGCTCGCGTATGGCCTGATGCGCCTGATGCGTGTGCCGTACAACGTTGCAGCGCCGGGTGCGCTGATTGGCGCGAGCAACTTTTTTGAGCTGGCCGTTGCGACCGCCATCGCGCTGTTCGGCCCATCGTCCGGGGCCGCACTGGCGACCGTGGTCGGCGTACTGGTCGAGGTGCCCGTGATGCTCAGCGTGTGCTCGGTCTGCAATCGCACGCGCGACTGGTTTCCCTCGCCACCATCGTGACGACGACGGCGCTTGCGGGGACGGCGGCCGCGTGCGGAGCCGGGGGCAACGGGTGAGCGCGGGAGCGTCAGCGAGGGAAGCGAGTTGCTGGCGCAGGCACGAAATGGCGACATCAACCAGGTCATCACCCAGTTGTGGGCGCATCGACTCCTGGAATTGGATCATCTCCTGCAGTCGGGCACACGTCGCGTCAGGTTGTGCGTTTCGAGGTCAGTAGCTCATCACGCCGGATGTGGACGAGGTCACAAGCCATTGCCCCGAACTCACGTAGACGAGCGACGCAAAGTCACTGCTGCTTCCCTGAAGGATCCTGAGCGATGAGAACGTGTAGACGTAGCTCCCCCAGGTACATCCCGCCAGGCGGTCTCCGGTTGCGGAAGAAGCGATGGTTTGCCAGTACAGCGGTCCGCTGCTCGCCATCTGTTTCCAGGTGACGCCGGAGTCGGTCGAGGCGTAGATGTACGCGCTGCCGGGGGCTCAGAGCGCGGGGGGTCCCACCCCGACAATGTTCGTGCCGTCGGACGATGACGCGACGGACCCCCAGTCGTGAATGCCGGAGTTTGTCTGCTGCGTCCACGTGAGCCCGGCATCGGCGGATGTGTAGACGTAGCCGTTCGCGTCACCCACAACCAGCTTTGTTCCGTCCGACGATGAGGAGATGGAATAGGGGGCGTTGCATCCCGTGAGAACGTGCGGGGTCCACGTCGCCCCGTAGTCAGAGGAGCAGTAGACGGTGCTGTTGCCGCTGGTCGCTGCGAGCATCGATCCGTTTGCCGAAGACGCGATGGACTGAAGAGGGGCCGGGACCGTATGTGATGTCCACGTTGTTCCTGAGTCTGTTGAAGTGCATACGTATACTGAAAAGGCGAGGGGACTCATCTCGGTGGCGATAGCCGAGAGCTTTGTTCCGTCGCTGGATGAGGCGATGCCGCTCAGGGTGTACTGCGCATTGACGGTGTTGACCGTCCAGGTCGCGCCGGAGTTTGTGGAAACGTAGACGTTTCCGTCCTGCGCAACCGCTGCCAGCACGGTTCCGTCGGCTGACGAGGCCAGGCACCTCCAGCTCCTCTGACCGCTCTGTGTCTGCTGTATCCAGGTCGCGCCGCCGTCTGACGACGTGTAGAGATACCCGGATAGCTCGTCGGAAGCTGCGAGATGCAGGCCGTCGCTCGAAGAGACAATGTCCGACCAGTCGTGGGCTCCGCTGCTTGTATGCTGCGTCCACTGCGGTATTCCGAAATTCTGTTCGGTGTTCGCGTCAATTTCCCATCCCCCGGCCGCGACCCCTGCCACCTGCACGACGTCCCCCGTGGCGGGGGCGGCCGGCAGCGTGACGGGAACGCGTGCGGTGGCGTTGTCTGCGAGGTAGGTGACGTTGGCCTGTGCGGTGGTGGCACTCGTGATGACCTGCCAGTTGAGGCCGGAGGTGGGGGGAGCTGTGATCAGGGTCATCTGTGAAGCCGTGATCGTCACGTGTAGCGTGATGGCTGCCTCGACCTGCATGGCCAGGGCTTCGACGGTGGCGCTCCCATTTTGCGCCAGCACGGTCAGCATCGTTGTGGTTTTCGGGACGGTGATCGTGAGCACGTTGTTGGTGGGGAGAGCATACACCGCCGGACCGAAGACCACGTTCCCGGATGTATCGTAACCGGTCACCGAGAGACGCTGGGTGGTTGCCGGGAGTACCGACACGCCGCGCACCGCGGCGACGCTGCTTGTGCTCGCGAAATCAAGCGTCACCGTCGTCGTGCCCAGTTGGGAAGCGGACGATGCAGTCGACGCGGCCGCAGAGGTCGATGTACCCGTCGCCCCGCTCGCGCTTGCTCCTCCGCCCGACCCTCCCCCGCATCCGCTCAACAGCCCGACGAGAAGAACACATGCGCAGAGCACCGGCCATTCGTAAATCTGGCGAGACATCGTCATGCCCCTCACCTTTCAGCGTATCGAAAACGCAATCCGTACCCGGCACGAGTCCGGTGACACCTTGATGTGGGCGATTCGTTCATGCCGGGATGTTTCCTGTCCGAGAAACACTGGCTCAATGCGTGGTTTCTCAATATGGGAGCCTTGCGAGAGGCGAATCATCCATGGGAGAATTG
>JAJXVI010000449.1 GCA_021782195.1 bacterium
AAATCGCACCAGCCACCCGTGCGGAGAATCGAGCAGGATGGGCATGAAGAGGAGCGGGCTTGAGAACAACAGGACAAACACCGCGAAAATCTGGCTTGATTCTTTTTCGGAGCTTCCGATAACCCCGATGCCGGCGATGAGGGCCGCGTTCAGGGCGTATCCGAGAATAAAATAGATAAAGAAAATGGCGATGGTCGAGGGCGGCACGGAGATCATGCGCAAGACACCCACGGCCACCGGAAGTCCGCAGAGGAGCCACACCGAGACCTGGAACAGTCCGAGACCGCCGAGTCCGAGGATCTTGCCGAAGAAGAGGTCCCGCGGCCGTAGAGACGAGAGGAGCACTTCCTGGATACGACTTTCCTTCTCTTCTACCAGACTTCGCAGGATGTAGGTGGAAGAACCGAGCAGGGCCATCATCATCAGCGCCATCATGGCGTAGGGGAAGCCGACCTGCACGAGTTGTTCGGTCTCGGAGTTGCGGATGCGCTTTCCATGCTCGTCAAGCTCGATGTCGCGTGCCACGATCGGAACGCGCACCCGCTCGAGCGTCGTTCGATCAACTTTTCCCCGCAGGATGCTGCGTCGCAGGAGCCAGGCGACGGGCGGAAAGGGGGAAGTGTCGAACGGGCTGCGCCGTCGTGTCTCCACGTCCACCCCTCCGGTCTCATCGTAGCGTTCCGTGAAGACGTAGAGGTAGTCGACCTGGTGTGCAACCAGTGCGCGCTCCCCGGCGCGGCGATCGGGAAAGGTCGAGAAAGTGTAGGTGGAATGCGGGGCCAGCGTGGCTTCCTCGAGCACCTGTCCCGCCATGTCGGGTGACTGCGATGGAGAAGGTGTCGGGTCGGCATAGGTGCGGGGAAACTGCAGATGTCCGCTGGGGTCGACCACGCCCACTGCCACCGTACGCTTCTCCACCATTTTTGTGCGCATGTACAGATAGTTCGGGACCGAGGCGAGCAGCACGACGCCGCCGGTCAGCAGCGGAAGGCCGATTGTGAACAGCAGAAATTCCCAGCGCCTGGCGTTGGTCCAGAATTCATAGCGTGCCACGATCCACAGGCGACTCGGATTCGCCCTTGCGCGTGCCTGTTGCGTGTTGGAAGCGGGGATCATGCCGCCGCCTCCCGAGCCACCACGTCGAGGAAGATCTCTTCAAGCGTGGGCGTCAGCACGGAGAAGGAACGAATCGGCACGCCAGCGGTGACCAGACGTTCGAGCAGCCGCTGGATCTCCGCTCCGCTGACCGTGACCTCCCAGTTTTCCGGGCCGCGCTGTTCGGCGAGCAGTCCGCCCAGGGCAGGGTGCGCAAGAAGTCGGGTCGGCGTGCAGATCGCCACGCGGTCGCGGGCGTGCTCGGCGCGGATGTCGTCGAGGGTTCCGTACAGCACCCGACGTCCTTTCGAAACCATCACGACGCGATCGCAGAGCGATTCGATGCGTTCCATCTGGTGGGCTGAGAGGAGAATGGTGGCGCCCCCGTCCCGACACGCCCGAATCTGTTCAAGCGCCCACTGCACGCCAACCGGGTCGAGGCCGCTGAACGGCTCGTCGAGGATCAAGAGTTGCGGGCGATGAAGGCTGGCCACCAGAAAAGCGACGCGCTGGGTCATCCCCTTGCTCAGGTCGATCACGCGTCGCGTGGCGTACGAAGCGTAGCCCAGCGCTTCCAGCCCGTCGTTCACTCGCTGTCGGGCGTCGCGGTGTGAGAGTCCGCGCAACTCGGCAAGGTAGCAGAGCACGTCGCCGAGTCGTCCCCGCCGGTAGAGTCCGCGCTCTTCGGGAAGGTATCCGATCTGGTTGCGGAGCTCGACGCGGCCGGTGCCGGACGGATGGCCGAGAAACCGGATCTCCCCTTCATCCGGCTTGAAGATATCGAGGATCATGCGAATCAAAGTGGTCTTCCCGGCGCCGTTCGGACCGAGAAGACCGATGATTTCTCCGCGATGAACCTCGAACGAGACGTGGTCGATGGCGAGGTGGTCGTCGAAACGCTTCACCAACCGTTCGCAGGCGAGTATCTCTTCCGCGGGCGAGGGTGGCGTCGTCGGCGTCACGACCGGGGGAATGCCTCCACGACCAGTGCCATGCCCTGTCCGCCGCCGATGCAGGCCGACGCAAGGCCGTAGCGCTTGTTCCGACGACGCAACTCGTAGAGCAGGGTCAGTGTCAGTCGCGCACCGCTCGCGGCAAGTGGATGGCCGATTGCGATGGCGCCGCCGTTCGGGTTGACTTTTTCGCGAGGCAGACCCAGCGCCTTTTCCACCGCCAGGTATTGTGGGGCGAAAGCCTCGTTGATTTCGATGAGATCGATGTCGTCGAGGTTCAGCGAGGCGCGGGCCAGGGCAGCGCGGCAGGCGTCGACCGGGCCGATGCCCATGATTTTGGGTTCGCAGCCGACGACCCCCCACGAGACGAGGCGCCCGATCGGTTTCTGTCCGCGTCGCGCCGCTTCTTCGGCCGATGCAATGACCAGGGCGGCTGCTCCGTCGCAGATGCCGCTGGCGTTGCCCGCCGTGACGACGCCGTCTTTCTTGAACACGGGCGGAAGTACGGACATTTTTTCGCGACTGATGTCCTCGCGGAAGTGTTCGTCGCGCGCGAACGTCTTGACCTGACCCTTTCGCGCAGACAGCGCCACGGGGACAACCTCCTCGGCCAGGCGCCCCTCATTCCAGGCGGCGCGTGCCAGGTCCTGACTCCGATAGCCGAAGTCGTCGCACTCCTCGCGGGAAATGCTGAACTGTTCGGCGAGGTTCTCGGCGGTGATGGCCATCGGTAGCTGGCAGTAGGAGTCTGTCAGGCCCGACCAGAGCGCGTCTTCAAGCTGCGACTTTCCGAGGGGGATGCCCCAGCGCGCACCGCGGATCACGTGTGGAGACTGGCTCATGCTCTCCGCGCCGCCGACGAGGCACAGGCTGGCCTGTCCGGTCAGGATTTCGTACGCGCCACTCACGACGGCCTGGAACCCCGATCCGCACAGGCGGTTCACGGTCAGCGCGGGGGTCGCCACGGGCACGCCGCTGCGCAATCCCACGTGGCGGGCCAGGTAGATGGCATCAGACGAAGTCTGCGAGACGTTCCCGAAGACGACGTGCTGGATTTCGGACCCTTCGACGTGCGCGCGTTCCAGCGCGGCCTGTGCGGCGAGTACGCCGAGATCGGTGGCCGAGAGGTCCTTGAGGCTTCCGCCAAAGGAACCGAACGGGGTGCGTGCGCCCTCGAGGAAGACGATGTCTGTGCTCAATGCAGGAAACTCCACGAATGAGTGTCGTTTGGGGGGGAAACAACCGGCAGCGCTCTTCGTCCGAGCGGCGGGGACGTCCTGCCGACCCGTGTCGTCCGCGCGGGGGCGCTGGGGATGCGGCGCGACCGTCCGCGCGGGGGCGCCCTCGCTGTCACGTCCCCTTCCGCTTGCGGAGGACGCTGCGGGGGCGGGCGGAGGACTTTCGGTGCGTGCGGGGGAAGCAACGGGGCCGACTGGAGGTGTCCCGTGTCGAACACGACCCGTTCTGGCGATCTGTCTGCAATGCCGCTCGTTCAACCCACCGTTGCGATCGA
>JAJXVI010000450.1 GCA_021782195.1 bacterium
GGTTTGCGTAGCAGTGTCAGGTTTGCGTAGCAGTGTCAGGTTTGCGTAGCAGTGTCAGGTTTGCGTAGCAGTGTCAGGTTTGCGTAGCAGTGTAAGCGTCAGCAGTCGGGCGCACTCGTGCATCTGGATGTCTGGGGACGGGTGGGGGCGGATGCTCCTCGCAACTCGCGTCACATACTCGTGCGTGCGGCGTATTCTTGTTTACCGTCGCCCTGCGCACCTGCGGGGCCGTCATACACTTGCGCGTGCGGAGTATTCCAGAGCGCTCCGGTGCGTTGCTCGCCCCTCGATAGACGGCCGTGAGGGTGCCGCGCGAGGTGCAAGGACCCGTGGTTCGACCAGGGCCATAGGAGCGAGGGGTCTCGTGGATGTCCGGGCTTGCGGTCGTTCTCATTTTGGAGGGTTTCAGCCGCCATCCCGCGCGTCTCACCGGTCTCGTGGATGTCCGGGCTTGCGGTCGTTCTCTTGTGGTAAACTTTGCGGTTGTTTCAGGGGACGGTGGGCGGGCGGAAAAGCGCCTGTAAACAAGAGGAGGTCGGCAATGCGACCTCCTGTGAGTTCGAAACTGGCGAGTGTACGAGAGTACGCTCAGCCTTCGATAGAGGCGACGCGAAGGAGTGTGAAGGGCTGACGATGGCCGGTCTTCACACGATAGCGCTTGCGCTTCTTGTACTTGAACACAAGAATCTTGCGTGCGCGTCCCTGATGTACGACCTCTGCTTTTACTTTGACGCCGTCGATGACAGGCGTACCGACACGGGTTTGTCCTTCGCCGGCGACGAGCAGAACTCGATCAAGGACAATCTCGTCACCTTTTTCGCCGTCGAGTCGCTCGACGCGTACCTCAGCGCCCGGCTCGACACGATACTGCTTGCCGCCGGTCTCTACCACCGCATACATGGGCGTTTCGCCTCCTGGATTGAAACTTCTCTCTTTTGTCAGTAGTCTGCGCGCACTCACGGGTCGCGGTGCGTATCGGCCAGAGCACGCATGGACGCCGATCAACCAGCAGACATGAGTGGGCTAGATTCTATCACGCGTGATCGTTGCGTGTCAATATTCCGGGCGCGCCGTGATCCACCAGCAGGCAACAGGCAAAGCAAGTTGCCTGCTTCGCGGTGTTGTTGTCATTGCTGCTGTGCCCGTGTTCCTCACCCTCAGCAGTGTCTTGTCTCATCTTGCTGGCGGTTTGCGGAGGGCAGGAAGCGATGATGCACAGGGTTTGATCAGGATTGGCAAACCAGTGAAGTTGGAAGGGTTGGAATTGCTGGGTGTTTGGAAAGATTGATCAAACCCGTGCTTGATCCAGGTTTCCAAACCTCCAGGCTCCACCACCGTTTCCCGGCGGAGGTTTGCAGATTCAGAACAAACCCCTGCTCCACCGCCCTGTCACAGGCAAGGCAAGTTGTGCGTCGTTCCCCTCTGGTGAGACAACCCGTCACCTGTCATTCCCAGTTCCCGTGGTACTGCTCGAGCACCCCTTCAACCTGGTCGTGTGTGGCAAAACGGTCTGCCACGCATTGAGGCGCATTGAGGCGCACTTCGAGGGTGTCTGGCTGATTGAAGTTCAATCAAGGAATAGTCGCTCTCAGCGAGGTTTCATCTCTTCTTGGTGGCGATCGCGTCACCGCGTGTTCCTACACCCCGGGTGGGCAATGCAACGTTTTTTCCTGCACTGTGTGGTTGTGCAGGTTCGCAAGCCGTCTCCGTCCGTGGGTGCGGAGGCAGTGGGTGGGATGAAGTGGGAGGTAGGATGAAGCGGGAGCGGAAGCAGTGGGGGCAATCCTTCTGCCGGAGACGGGCTATGTTTCGGGCATTTGACGACCTCGTATTGTAGGAAATCGAGTGGAGAATCTTGAAGGCGACCCGGATTCAAGAAAGTAGAGTGTTCCTTCGTCTTCACGGGACGCCTCCATTGCAGCGTTTTGACGTCCTCCACCTGAGCTGTCCCTTGTTTTTCTGCGCGTGGCGTGCTCACGACGTGAGAGTAGTGAACAACTTGGAGTCTATGGGAAAGAGAAGGGAGAATGTCTAGATGGGTGGTCGGGGGATTGATATGAGCGCTTCCGTCCTGCGGCGCAGGTTCGCGCAGATAGTGGGCGGGTTGGTTGCAGGGGCATTCTTGTTCTGTGGTGCCTCAAGCGTGGCACTGGCCGGACCGCCAGTGACGAGCGGTCTCGTGTTGGACCTGGAGACGACGGCTGGCATCACAATGTCCGGGTCTGTGGTGACCGGGTGGGCCGACCAGTCTGGATCCGGGCACAACGCTTCTGCTTCAGGAACTGGCTCTCCAACGCTTGCAGCACACGTCTTCAATGGAAATTCTGGTCTCGTGTTCAACGGGAGTACGAACGTCATGACGCTGGCCGGTCAACAGCTCACCTCTCAACAGTACACGATCTTCACGGTGGGATTTACCAACGGAACTGGCACGGGGTATAGCGAGCAACTGTCAAACTGGAGCTCAAGCAACATGTTGACGTCGGTGTTCATTGGCGACATCAACACCGGAACCAACTACGGCATGCGCTTCACCGACTACCTTGGAGGCGGCGCGATGTCTCAGTCAGGTGTGGGAGACGGTGCCATCGTACCGCACGCCACGAGCATCCTGGCCGGTGTGAGCGGAGCGAGCAGCGCTCAGGCCTATATCAACGGGTCCCTGGTCTACAACGACACGTCGGCGATTCCCACCCGCAACCTCGGTGGTACGTGGTTTGTTGGCGACCAGGGTTCGCTCAACGGAGAATACTGGAACGGCGACATCGGTGCGATCCTCGTGTACAATCAGGCCCTGTCGACCTCGCAGATTACACAGGTTCAGTCGTATCTTGCCTCAACCTACGTGCCTGAGGAAACGACGCCGATGCTACTGACGGGCCTGTCGGCTCTCGCTCTGTGTGGTCTGGGGACCCGCCGGAAGAAGTCGCCTCAGTAATCAGACAAAACGCATTCGAGACACCCTTCCACCGATGTTTCCAGCGCACATCGCGCTTGGGGGAAATTCTCTCGTTAACCACGGACGGCTCAGGTCGGTCACCGTGGTCAGGCCCGGGCAGTCAAGGCGGGAGAAATTCCCTCTTTAAACGTCCTTCGCGCGGAGCTCAGCCCTGGCAGATGCAACTCCCGTTGTTCTAACGAACGCTTTCCTGGTTGGCAGACTCTTAGCCAGAGGGGAAAGCTTAAGCAGTCTGGGACCCTTGCATCCTGGTTGCCGCGCGAGGAACGGGCAATGCTGAATGAGTCTCCCGCCCCCAGTTGCTTTCCAGAGCCGCGGTTCCGGCTCCCACTTGCCCTCCGGAACCGTGGTGACTGCGCAAACAGGCCTCGGGCCTCGGGACTCACCCTGTGTTTTATCCTCGGACCACAATACAGATCGCCTGAGAGGCGCATCACTGCCTGGGTTTTATGCCGGTTGGATCATACAAGTTTGATTCGCCCGGCATAAACGGTGTGTGGCAAGCAGGGTTTGCGCTCACAGTTTTGTGCCGCTGAGACAAAACAGCGTGTCCAGGAACTGTGATGATATGGCCACTGCTGCCTGCTGCAGGCTT